>CAKVMF010000007.1 GCA_934771675.1 uncultured Clostridia bacterium | reverse complement strand
GGTATAGGTTCAAAAATGTTCTTTGTTGCAGGACCTGTGCTTGTTAATGGTGTTGCATACTCAATTATTGTTGGACTTGTTTATTCTTTAATATTATTGTTTTAAGGTGGTATATGAAAAGATTAGGAAAGCAAACTTTGGAAGTTGAAAATACTTGTTATATTATTGGCAGGGGCTCACTTGTTGGTGAAAAAGAAAAACTTGGCACATACAAAAAATATATGCAAAATTCAACTGAAGACGACAAAATGGGTGAGCAGACATTTGAAAAAGGTGAAAGAAAAATGCTTCGATTGGTTAACAAGCGAGCAATTAAAGATGCCGAATTAAAAGTTGATGATATTGATTTATATCTCGGTGGAGATTTGATGAATCAGCTGGTTTCGAGCAATTATGTTGCTGAAATTTTGCAAGTTCCTTTTGTTGGAATTTATTCTGCTTGTTCAACAATAACCGCAAGCATAGGTATGGCTGCAAGCTTAATTGATGGCGGTGGCTTTCAAAATATCTTATGTTCAACTATAAGTCATTTTAGTTCTGCTGAAAGACAATATAGATATCCTTTGGAATTTGGAAATCAACGTCAGAGTTATTCTCAATGGACTGTGACTGCTGGTGGTGGATTTGTAATATCAAAGACCAAGTCACCAATAAAAATTTCAAAAATATGTTTTGGAAGAGTTCAAGATTTTGGTGTTGTTGATATAGCAAATATGGGTGCAGCAATGGCACCTGCGGCTTGTGATACACTTTGTAATTTTTTTGCTGACACAAATACAAAACCTGGTGATTATGATTTTATTGCAACGGGTGATCTTGGAAAATTTGGTTCAGATGTTTTGCGTGATTTGATTTCACAAAAAGGTTATAAACTTGGTCAAAATTATTCCGATTTAGGACATTCGATTTATTCGTTTGATGAAGAGTCATATCAGGGCGGAAGTGGCGCTGGATGTTCGGCATCGGTGCTTGCAACATATGTTATTGATAAAATGTTAGATTCAACTTTTAAAAAAGTTTTGATTGTTGCGACTGGTGCATTGATGAGCACACTATCAAATCAACAGGGAGATTCAATACCAGGTGTTGCTCATTTGATTGAACTAGAAAGAGTAAAAGGTTAAGGGGGATTGTATGTTAACTGGAGCATTGATGTATTTGAAAGTTTTTGCTGTTGGCGGACTTATTTGTATGATTGCTGAACTGATTGAAATCAGAACAAAAATAACACCTGCAAGAATACTTGTTATATTTTTGATGGTTGGTGCAGTTCTTGGCGGTTTTGGAATTTATAATTATCTAGTTGAATGGGCTGGTGCTGGGGCAACTCTTCCGATAACTGGATTTGGAAATGCTCTTGCAAGGGGTGCTATTGATGGTGCAAAATCAAATGGTCTTTTTGGTGCAATTGGTGGTGGATTGATGGCAACTTCTGGTGGCGTTGCTGTTTCAATTGGGTTGTCATATCTTGTTTCGTTTTTTGTTTCTTCAAAATCAAAAAAGAGCTAAAGTTCTAAAATAAATTAAATAAACATATATTTTAATATCATGTTAAAACGCAAAAAATCTCATATAAATGCTATAAATGTAAGCAAATTTCAATTAAAAAAGAGATTATTTGCGTTTTTTCTTATTTTGATTGTTATTTTGTTTTGTTATATTAAGTTTCTAGCAACTCCGCTTTTGGTTAGGAATGTTAAAACTCAATTTGCTAGTTTTTCTAATTTATCAATAAACTCTGCTATTTCAACTGTTATGGAAAAACCTATTGAATACTCTGAATTAATAATCATAAAAAGAAGTGAAACTGGAGATGTTTTGAGTATTGATGCAAATTCAATAAAAATAAATTATCTATCGAGATACTTAACAAAATCTGTCCTTGACAAGTTTTTAAGTTTGACAACTAAACCAATACAGATTCCATTGGGAGCTTTTTCAGGTATTACTATTTTTGCTGGAGTTGGACCTAAAGTGAGCTATAAGATTAATCCTTATGGTGAAGTTTTTTGCAACTTTATTTCAAGTTTTGAGTCTGCTGGTGTGAATCAAACTTACCATAGATTATACTTTGACATTTCACTTAATGTTAGTGTTGTTTTGCCTTTTAAAAATTTGAAACAAGACAGTTCGTCAAAAGTGCTTGTTTGTGAAACGGTTATTGTTGGAAAAATTCCTGAAGTTTATTTAAACTCGGGATCATTGACGGAGATGTTAAATTTGGTTCCACAAAAGTTTAGTTCTTGACAAAATTATATTATTGTTTCATAATAACTTTATGGAAAAAATTTATTATTTAGACAATGCAGCAACAACAAAAGTTTTTGATGAAGAATATGATTTGATGAGGCAAAATAATGATGAACTTTTTTATAATCCAAGTGCATCATATAGACCTGCAATCAAAGCAAAAAATAAATTGAATGAAGCAAGGGATTGTTTGACAAAACTGCTAGGTGGAACAAATGGGAAACTTTATTTTACATCTAGTGCAACTGAATCAAACAATACCATTTTTCAAGGTGTGCATATAAGACCCGGTCAAGAAGTTTTGATTTCAGCGGGAGAACATCCATGTGTTTACAATTCGTCAAAAAGACTTGTTCAAAAAGGTTTGATTGTGAAAGAAATTCCGCTTGATGAATTTGGAAAAGTTGACTATGAAAAATATGTATCAATGCTTAATAAAAATGTTGCGTTTATTTCAGTTATTCATGTTTCAAATGAAACGGGTGCAATTAATGATATAAAGAAATTATGTTCTGCAGCAAAGGCTGTTAATCCTGATGTTGTTTTTCATAGTGATGGGGTTCAGGCTTTTGGAAAAATTGCTGTTAACTTACGTGATCTTGGTATTGATGCTTACACAATTTCTGCTCACAAAATTTATGCTCCAAGGGGAATTGCGGGACTTTGGATTAAAAGTAAAGTTAATGTTTATCCACTCTTGGTTGGTGGTGGACAAGAGGATGATTTTAGGTCATCAACTGAAAATGTGTCGGGAGCAATTGCGTTTGCGTATGCGGCAAACAAAGTTGTTAATGAACTTGATAAAAATTTAAGATATGTTCAAAATCTCAAAAATGAGCTTATTTTTAAACTAAAAAATAGTAAAATTGCGAATTTTATTAAAATTAATTCAGCGGAAAATGCGTCGCCTTATATTTTGTCGGTGTCATTTCCTGGAATTAAAGGTGAAGTTTTGCTTGGTGCTCTTGAAGCAGATGGGGTGTTTGTTTCAACGGGTTCTGCATGCTCTTCAAAAAAGGCAGGTAATAGAATTTTGGAAGCTTGCGGTCATAGTTTAGAAGAGATTGTTGGTAGTGTTAGAATCAGTTTTTCAGCATATGAAGAAGTTGATTTGGATTATGTTGCTTGTAGTTTTGAAAAAAATGTTTTAAGACTAGAGAAAAATGTTTTGTAGGTGAAATATGGAAAAAGTTATTTTAATTAGATTTGGTGAAATATTTTTGAAAGGCAAAAATCGTGGCTTTTTTGAAAAAGCTTTGCTTTCAAATATAAAAGAATGTTTATCATCTTTTAATGCAGATGTGAAAAGAATTTCTGGCAGATACTTGGTTTATAATTATGCTGAAAGTGATGAGTTCGATTTGCTTGACAGACTTGCAAAAATTCCTGGAATATTTTCATTTTCTCCAGCGGTTTGTTTGGATACAGATTTTGAAAAGATTTCAACTGAAGCAATAGAATTGATGAAAGATTTGTCTGGAACTTTTAAAGTTGAAACAAACAGAGCAGACAAAACATTGTCATTAAACTCAATGCAAATATCAGCTCAAATTGGGGGTGATATTTTAAAGAATAATTCAAATCTTAAAGTTGATATCAAAAGACCTGAACATACACTCTTTATTGATGTTCGTGAAGATAAAAAAACTTATATGTTTGAAAAAACCATTCATGGAGTTGGCGGTATGCCAGTTGGAACATCAGGAAGTGGACTTGTTTTGCTTTCAGGCGGAATTGATAGTCCAGTTGCTGCATACATGATGGCAAAGCGAGGCGTTAAAATTTCAGCTGTTCATTTTCATAGTTATCCATACACATCAAATTTTGCACGTGAAAAAGTTGAAGAGCTTGCAAAAATTGTTGCTGGTTACACTGGCAATATGACAATTTATATGATTAATGTTGCTGAACTTCAAGAACAAATTCATGCAAACTGTGATAATGCTTATATGATTACATTGCTTCGTAGGGGAATGTTTAGAATTGCTGAAAGGTTGGCAAAAAAGTTTGGAAAGAAGATGCTTATCACTGGTGAAAGTTTAGGACAGGTTGCAAGTCAAACAATTGAAAGCATGACTGTTGTTTCAGATGTTATTGAAAAAATTCCTGTTATGCGTCCGCTTGTTGCTTTTGATAAATGTGAAACTATTGATATAGCAAAAAAGATTGGAACTTTTGAAACTTCAATAAGACCATTTGAAGATTGTTGCACAGTCTTTTTGCCAGACAATCCTGTTGTTAGACCAAACCTTTATTTAACCAAAAAAGAAGAGTCAAAAATTGATGTTGAAGCAATTTTAAGTAGGGCAATGGATAGTTTGGAAGTTGTTGAAATTGTTTCAAAATAATTAAAAAGATTTGAGTTTTATTGTTTTTGTTTGATATTCTTCAGTTGATGATTTTTCGCAAATTTTCACAAAATATTCGTAAATTTTATTATTTTTTGCTGTTTTGTCACAAAATTTGTAAATTTCGCTTGAATTTGGATCTATTGTTTCAATTGCTTCAAAGTCAGATTCGTTTTGTTCTTTACGCATGATTTTATATTTAAATTCTGGACTAGTGAAAAAACTCAAAATTGGTTTTTCATCAATAAAATTAAATGCTTCAAAATTTAAGTTTGGAGTTAATAACTTTTTTTGTGGAAGATTGTTTTTTGAAAATACTTCTGAAATTGAATCTGTGTTGTTGTCAGTTTCGACAACAACATTTTTTTCATATTCAGTTTTGCTTATTTGTTTTGTTTCAACATCTGATGGAACAGCAAAATTTTCTGGGGTAAATTTCTTATAAAGTAGCTCGCATATATCTTTTGTTAAAAGAGTTGGGTATGATGAACCGGTTATTGATTCTGGCATTGTTGTTCCACCAACGTAGGTTAATATTGTGTGAGAACTGGTGTAACTAACATTGTATGCTTCAAGATTCTTTGATGAATTTTTCATTCCAACCGTTCCAGTTTTGCTGGCAATTTGATAAGGAAGGTTACTTAATTTTTTTGCTGTTCCTGTTTTTGCAGCAGACATCAACATATCAGTTATTAAGTATGCTGTTGATTTTGACATAACACTAATTTTGTTTGACTTGTCAGAGTAGATAGTGTTTTTGTTTGGAGATTCAATTTTTGAAATAAGTTTTAAATAACTAAATTTACCAGTGTTTGCAAAGGCAGTGTAACTGTTTGCGAGTTCATAAAGGGTTGTCCCGGATGTGAAACCGCCAAGAGCGATGGCAAGATTGTTGTCAGAATTATCAAAATTTATGCCTAAATTTTTTGCAAAATTTTGTGCTTCTTTGATTCCGATTTGGTTGAGTAATTTTACAGTGGGAACATTATAAGAATTTTTTAAACATTCTCTTGCAGAAACAAATCCATGGTATCTTTTATCAGCATTTTCAGGGCTGTAACCGTTGATATTTATTTTTTCATCTAAAATTTTTGTTGCAGGTGAAATAATATTTTTTTCTATTGCTGGAGCATAAACCAAAATTGGTTTTATTGCAGACCCCGGTTGTTTTTTTGTTTCAAGGATTTTTTTATTTCCGACAACACATTCAATGCCGTTTGTTTTGTTGTTAATGACAATGGCGGCGACATTTGGATTGGTTTCTATTTTTGAATACTTGCTGCTTATTAGCGATGAAATTTTATTTTGTTCATCAAAATTTAGATAGGTTTTAATTATGTAATTACTATTTTTTAATTCGTTTTCTGTTTTGCCTGTTATTTTACATGCTTCTTCCAAAATTTTCCCCCAAATATAATTGTTGTTTGAAAGTTTTGTAAGTTTCAAATTTAATTTTTCGTTTTTAGCAGTTTCAAATTCTTCTTCAGAAATCTTTCCATAGTTTTTCATTAAAGCTAGTATTAAGTTTCTGCGTGTCAAAGCCTTTTCAGAATTTTTTTCTACGTCATAAATGCTAGGAGCGTTGATTGTTCCGGCGAGCAGGGCGCTTTCAGCTAAAGTTAATTCGCTTGCTGATTTGCTAAAGTAATGGTTTGAAGCATTTTCAATGCCGTAGCAACCATTTCCAAAATATATGTTATTTAAATATAACTCTAATATTTCGTTTTTTGAATATTTCTTTTCAAGCCCTTTTGTGAGCTTTAGTTCACGTAGCTTTCGCTTGATTGTTTTTTCATTTGACAAATGTGTGTTTTTGATAAGTTGTTGTGAAATTGTTGAAGCACCTTGTTTGAATGATTTTGACTTAAGGTTGTTCATTGTTGCTCTTGCAAGTCTAATATAGTCAATTCCATGATGCTGGTAAAATCTCTTATCTTCAGCTGAAATAAAAGCGTTTTTTGTTGATTGAGATAACTTGTTAATTGAAATATAATTTTCACTTGAAAGGGTGATGGGGTTGTTTTCTGCGTCGTAGATTTTTAAGTTTACGGACATTTTTGATGAATTGATTAAGGCATCATTTAGGCTATAAGACGAAGTTGTGATATGATAATAGCACACACAAAAAATTGATAGAAAAATAAAGAGCGTTACCAAGCAAAGAGTTGTAACCTTAAAAAATTTTTTTACTTTTTTCATCAAAATGTTCCTCAATATTATTATTTTCGCTAGAATGGTGTTTTATTCTAAATTTAAGTTATAAATACTTTTTCTTTTTTGTTGAATTTTGACGATAAATATTGTATAATTCAAATTGGTAAAATGGAGTAAATATGGAAAGTATTAATAAGAAATATTTAATTTTGACTTATGGTTGTCAGATGAATGTTCATGAGTCTGAAAAGCTTGCTGGTATTTTGGAGGATAACGGATATGAAGTCTGCACTGATGCTACTGCTGCTGATATTGTTGTTTTTAACACTTGTGCAATTCGTGAAAGTGCAGAACAAAAAATATTTGGAAATATTGGAGAACTCAAAAATATCAAACTTGCAAAACCAGATATGATTATTGCAATTTGTGGATGTATGAGCCAACAAAAAAATTATGCTGATGAAATTATGAAGAGATATCCTTATGTTGATATCATTTTTGGCACGCATAATTTGGCTGACTTTGAAAAGTTTTTGAAAGAAAGATTAAATTTAGGCAAAAAAGTTATGAGTATAACTGAAGACGAATCGATTGCTCTTCGTGATGAACTCACTATTGCTAGAACAAGTGGTGTCAATGCGTGGGTAAATATTATGTATGGTTGCAATAATTTTTGCACATATTGTATAGTTCCTTATGTTCGTGGACGAGAAATTTCTAGACCAGAAAAAGATATTTTGAGAGAAGTTAAAATTTTGCTTGAAAACGGTTATAAGCAGATTACACTTTTGGGACAGAATGTAAACTCTTATGCTGGTGTTGATGAAAATGGAAATAAAATTGGATTTGCAAAACTTTTGAGTGATATTGACAAGTTTGAGTTTGATTTTAGACTCAGATTTATGACTTCACATCCAAAAGATTTGTCTAGCGAAGTTATTGATGCAATTGCGGATTCAAAACATATTTGCCATGGAATACATCTTCCTGTTCAATCTGGAAGTGATAAGATTTTGGCTTCAATGAACAGAAAATATACTAAAGAAAGATACTTGAAACTTGTTGAAGAAATAAAAACAAAAATTCCAGATGCAGAGCTTACAACCGATATTATTGTTGGGTTCCCAGGTGAAACCGAAGAAGATTTTGAAGAAACTCTTGATGTTATTAAAAAAGCAGAATATATGCAAATTTTTGGATTTTTATATTCAAAAAGAAAAGGAACAGTTGCTGAAAAAATGCAAAACCAAGTCGAACTTAAGGTGAAAAAGGAAAGGCTTTCAAGACTTCTTGCATTGAAAAATGAAATCATCAACAAAAAAACTGCTTTGATGCTTAACCAAACCTACAAAGTTTTGGCGGAGAGTTTTGATGAAGTTAAGGGAATTGTTTACGGCTCACTTGATTCAGGCAAAACTATTTCTTTTGAAGGAACGAAGGCTTGTATTGGTGAATTTTTGAATATTAAGGTTACACAAATTAGAAAGTCTGTTATTTATGGCGAAATTGTTGATAAAGATCAAGTTTTAACTTTTAAAGAAAAGAACTTCAAAAATCCAATTGAAGTTTCAATTTTGCCAAAAGACCAAAAGAATTTAAAGATTTTGCGTCAGAACAAAAAATCTAAAAAAGAAGAAAATGACAACAAGTCAAAAAAATAAACATACGAAAAATTTAGGAGAAAAACTTATGCTTTCACCAATGATGAAACATTATCTTGAAATGAAAGAAAAATATCCAGACACAATTTTGTTTTACAGGCTGGGTGATTTTTATGAGATGTTTTTTGAAGATGCTGAAATTGTTTCACGTGAATTGGAACTTACTTTAACCGGAAAAGATTGCGGGTTAGAAAAACGTGCACCAATGTGTGGAATACCATACCATGCGGCTAACACATACATTGCGAGATTGATTTCAAATGGCCACAAAGTTGCTATTTGTGAACAGCTTTCTGATCCAAAGGCATCAAAAGGTTTGGTTGAAAGAGATGTTATTCAAATTGTAACACCTGGAACTGTTATTGAAAATGATGTTTTGGAAGCAAAGCGCAACAACTATTTGATGGCTGTTTATGCTGGAAAAAGTGTTATCGGTGTATGTTACAGTGATATTTCAACGGGATTTATTGAAACAACAGAACTTTCAGGTGAGGACAGGCTTAAATTACTTGATGATGTTTTGGCACGTGTTAAGCCATCTGAAATTTTGTGTAATTTGAGTTTTATGCAGCAGTCAGCTGAACTTTCAGCTGTTAAACTTGGATACGTCCCTGTATTTTTCCCTAAAGATGAAATTTTTGAACTTTCAAAAACAAAAATTTTAATTTTAAATCAGTTTAAAGTTAATAATCTTACAGCGCTTGGCATTCAAGATAAAAAAGAAGTAGCAACAAGTGTTGGTGCGGTTATTAAGTATTTTGAAGACACGCAAAAACGTTTGATATCTAACATAAAAAGACTTTCAGTTGTTCAAGATGATAGATTTGTTCATCTTGATATTTTGGCGCGCAAAAATCTTGAGCTTACTCAAAGCAATTCATTGAATACAAAAAAAGGTTCACTCTTGTGGCTATTGGATAAAACCAAAACCAGTATGGGTGGAAGATTGATGAAAACTTTTATTGATCAGCCGCTTCGTGATGAAAAAATGATTAATGAAAGGCTTGATAGTGTTGAAGAGTTGGTGTCTGACCTTATTTTGAGAAACAGTTTGGCTGATGCACTTTCAGGGTTTTCAGATATTGAAAGAAAATGCAGCAAAATTTCAGCGGGAACAATTACACCAAAAGAATGTTTGAGTTTGGCGGACACACTTGAAAAATTGCCTGAAATAAAAAATCTTCTTGCTGGTTGCTCTTCAAAATTGCTTCACGATGCTGGCGAAAGAATTGTTTTGCTTGGTGATATTAAAAAAGTTTTGATTGATGCAATTGATCCAAATGCTCCTGCAAACTTGAAAGATGGCGGCTATATTTTATCATCATTCAATGACGAGCTTTCAAAACTTAGAAATGCTGGCGAGTATGGAAAACAATGGCTGGCTGAGTATGAACGCGACCAAAAAGAAAAGACAGGTATAAAGAACTTAAAGACTGGTTATAACAGAGTGTTTGGCTATTATATTGAAGTTACAAATTCAGGGCTTTCACTTGTTCCAGACACATACATACGAAAACAAACAACAACAAATAGCGAAAGATTTATCACTCCAGAACTAAAAGAAATGGAGTATAAGATTTTGAATAGCAAAGACCAATCTATTGAACTCGAATCAAAGATTTATGGCGAGATAAAAACTTACCTTGCTTCATATATTGGGGAACTTTCTGATATTGCAGCTGCGGTTGCTTTGGTTGATTGTTTGATATCATTTGCTGATGTTTCTGCTAACAACAAATATGTTAAGCCAGTAATTTCAAATTCAATCAATCATATCAAAATTGAAGGCGGAAGACATCCTGTTGTTGAAGCAATGATGGACAGTCAAGAATTTTCTCCAAACGACACATTGCTTGATTCAGATGAGAATAGAACTATGCTTATTACTGGTCCGAATATGGCTGGTAAAAGTACATATATGCGCCAAGTTGCAATAATTGCACTCATGGCTCACATGGGATGTTTTGTTCCAGCAAAGAGTGCAGAACTTTCTATAATTGACAGAGTGTTTACTAGAGTTGGGGCATCAGATGATCTTGCATTTGGTCAAAGCACGTTTATGGTTGAAATGAGTGAAGTTTCAAACATCATTAACAATGCAACTGATAAGAGTTTGATTATTCTTGATGAAGTTGGACGTGGAACATCAACATATGATGGCATGAGTATTGCAGGTGCGATTATTGAATATCTTTCAAAACACCTTCATGCAAAAACTTTGTTTTCAACTCACTATCATGAGCTTACCGATTTGGAAGGGAAAATTGATGGTGTCAAAAATTACAGAGTTATGGTAAAGGAATGGGATGGAAACATTGTGTTTCTTCACAAGATTGCTAGGGGTTCAGCAAATAGAAGCTTTGGTATTGAAGTTGCAAAACTTGCAGGGCTTCCAAATGAACTTATTTCAAGAGCTAAAGAAATTTTGAGTGAGAGAGAAGAAGGCACTACTGTGGCTCATCAAAATGCGGAGGTTAATCACTTTGACACGTCCGCAAATGTTGCAGAAATTATTAATGTTTTGAAGGAAACTGATATGAATAACATTTCGCCACTCATGGCTTTTGGAACTCTTCAAAACCTTGTTGATAAAGTAAAAAAATAAAAGGAGATAAAAATGGCTAAGATTAATATTTTGGATGCTTCAGTTTACAATTTGATTGCTGCTGGTGAAGTTGTTGAAAGACCTGCATCAGTTATCAAAGAATTGATTGAAAACTCTATTGATGCTGGAGCAAAGAATATTGAAGTTGAAATCAAAGATGGTGGAACGACGTTTATGCAAGTTTCTGATGACGGCTCAGGAATTGACGAGTCAGATTTAAAGTCTGCATTTTTGCCACACGCAACCAGCAAAATAAAAGATGCTGGTGATCTTGAATCAATTATGACTTTGGGGTTCCGTGGTGAAGCGCTTGCTTCAATTGCGTCTGTTGCAAAAGTTAATCTTACATCAAAAACAAGATCTGCCGATGTTGGATCATCACTTTCAGTTGAAGGCGGAAAATTTGGAGAAGTTTGCAAAGTAGGTTGCAATGATGGAACAACAATAACAGTTAAAGATTTGTTTTTCTGCGTTCCAGCCAGAGCAAAGTTTTTAAAGAAAAATAAAACTGAAGAACAGGAAATAACAAACATTATAACAAGAACAATTTTAGCTCATCCTGATATTAATATTACTTATATTGTTGACGGCAAAAAAGTTTTGTCATCAATTGGAAAAACTGAAAAAGAAGCAATGTTTTCAGTTTATGGAAAAGAAGCTGTTGCTGAAACAATTGAAGTTTCGGCAAGCAGAGAAGGAACATCTGTTCATGGATTTGTTGGTAGACCAACATTTTCAAAATCAAACAGAACTTATCAAACGCTTATAATTAATGGCCGTTATGTAATCAACTTGACAGTTCAAACTGCAGTTGCAAACGCATATGGCGACTTTTTGATGAAAAGGCAATATCCATTCTTTATTTTATATTTAAACTTGCCAGCAGATGAAGTTGATGTTAATGTTCATCCAAATAAGCTTGATGTTAAGTTTTTGAAGTCATCACTTATTTATTCAGTTGTGTTTGAAGCTGTTTCAAGGGGACTTAATGGAATGGATTACGTTAAGGCTATTGACTCTGAAACAAATGCAAATATTCCAAAAATATCTGCTAGTAAGCCAGCGGCAACAATAGATAAAATGGGTGTTAACTTAAATCCATTTTCGTCAGACTTTTCAAAAATGACAAGTGATGAAAAAGATAAAATTAGTGACACGATTATTGATTCAATGTTGATATCATCAAATTCAGATGGAGTTCGAGATAACTTTGGTTTGGGTTCACAATTGCTTGAGAGAATAAATGAAAAAGTTGTAGACACTATTGTTGAAAAAACTAAAAGTAAAGACTATGGCTCAAATGAAACACAATTTGAAGATTATGTTTCGCAAAATAGTGAACCAAAACAAAACGACGAACCAAAACAATTGTCAGGGTTTAATTATTTAAACATTCCATCTAATGAGCAACCTAAAAAAGTTGTTGCAAAGCAGCAAGATTTTGCAGAAGATGAAATGAAATATATTGGAAAATTGTTCAACACATATCTTGTTATTGAATGGGGAAATAATGTTTATCTTATTGACCAACATGCCGCTCATGAAAGAATAAGATATGAAAAATTGAAAGCTGAATATGAATCTGGTGATATTGTTGTTCAGCCAATGCTTATTCCGTTTGTTTTGACTCTCAATGCTGAAGATAGCCAAATCATTGCATCAAACCTTGAAGCTATCAAATCTGTTGGTTTTGATATTGATGAATTTGGTGATAGGTCATATAAAATTTCATCGGTTCCAGCTATTGTTTCAGATATTGATTTTAATAAATTCTTCGCTATGTTCTTGGCGGAAAAATTAAATAAGTCAAAACTCACTGAAGCTGAACTTGTTAAAGATTCTCTTATGCAAATGGCATGTAAGAGTGCTGTTAAGGGTGGAGATGATTTATCTAAAGATGAAATAAATAAATTGTTATATGAAATGAGTTCAAAGAACTTAACGCTGTTTTGTCCACACGGCAGACCAGTTGTTGTTCGCATAACTAAAACTGAAATTGAAAAATGGTTCAAAAGAATTGTTTAATTGTATAATTTTAATAAAGTGTAACTGAATTATACATTTTAAATAAAAATAATAAAGATTGATTTATGATGTAAAAAATGATGAAGATTTGTTAGTTTTTTACAATTTAAGGAGTTAAATTATGTTTAATGAAAATGCATTGAAAATCGTTAATGAAGTTGAAGACGAATGCAAAGAAATGTTTAAAAAATTGGAAGATATTTGCTTATACAATCAAAAGAAAGTTCTTGATGCTTTTAGAGAAAATGAAGTATGCTTAACTGATATTGCATCATCAACTGGTTACGGTGATGATGATAGAGCAAGGGGAAAACTTTCAGCTGTTTATGCAAAAGCTTTTGGTGCTGAAGCTGGTCTTGTTAGCCCAGTTCTTACAAGTGGAACTCACACTTTGACAGTCGCTTTGTTTGGTGTTCTTCGTCCAGGTGACACAATGTTTTCAATTACTGGAAAACCATACGACACTCTTATTGGAATTATTTTTGGAGAAGGCAATGGTTCTCTTCGTGATTTCAAAATCAATTATGAAGATGTTGATCTTGTTGATAATGATTTTGATTTTGATGTAATTGAAAAGAGAATGAAAGAATTAAAACCAAAGATGGTTTACATTCAAAGATCACGTGGTTACACAACAAGAGAAAGTCTTTCAATTGAAAAGATTGAAAAGGTTATTAAGTTTGTTAAAAACATTCAGAAAGACGTTATCGTTATGGTTGATAACTGTTATGGTGAATTTGTTGAAAAAAGAGAACCATGTGATGTTGGTGCGGATTTGATGGCTGGTTCACTTATCAAAAACCCTGGTGCTGGTATTGCTCCAACAGGTGGCTACATTGTTGGTAGAAGTGATTTGATTGAACTTGTATCTTCAAGACTTATTGCTCCTGGAATCGGAATGAAACTTGGTTCATATGCTGGAAGTTACACACCATTTTTCCAAGGTGCATTTTCAGCTCCACATGTTGTTTTGGGTGCACTTAAAGGCAATATTTTATTTGGAAGAGTTGCTGAAAAATTTGGTATCAAATCATTCCCACATTTTGGAGATATGCCACATGATATTGTTAGAAGCATTGAATTTGGTGATAAAGATAAACTTATTGATTTCTGTAGATTGATTCAAAAATTAAGTCCAATTGACAGCAATGTTGTTCCATTCCCATGGGATATGCCTGGATATGACAATCAAATCATTATGGCTTCAGGTTCATTTATTCAAGGTTCATCAATTGAACTTTCAGCCGATGGCCCAATCAGAGAGCCTTATATTTGCTATATGCAAGGTGGGCTAACTTACGAACATTTGAAAATTGCTGCAATTGAATTTGCAACTATTTATTTAAATAAATAATTGAATAATATTTAATCAAGACTCATATTTTTTAATATGAGTTTTTTTTATGATTTTGTTAAAGAAATGAAGATAAGTGATCTTGAAACGGAAACGCTTATGTCTTTTATTTTGGATAAAGGTTTTAGAGTAATTGGGAAGATTAAAGTGATGCTTCTTGAAGAAAACAAAATCATTGTTAAATCTCACAAAAAACAAATTACAATTTATGGTGAAAATTTAGAAATGAATACGATTGCAAAAGGTGAAATTATTGTTTCTGGAAAAGTTTCTAAAATTGAAGTTGGTGAGTGATATGGAAAATGTTGTTTGTGTAAAGGTTTCTGGATTAAACTTGCCGAGATTGATAAATAAGTTGATATCAAAAAATGTTTTTGTTAATAATGTTGTTTACAAGAACAATACCGTTAGGTTTTTTATTAATGAAAAACAACTTCCTATATTAAACAAGATATGTAAAACAGAACGAAAGTTTTATACAATAATTTCAAGAAATGGTTCAAAAAAAATTCTTTATAGGCTAAAGTATTTGTTTGGTGCTATTTTGGCAACGCTGATTATTGGTGCTTATATGTTTTCAAATTGCATTTATGTTAGAGATGTTAAAGTTTTATGCGATAGTGATTTGCCATGTGATCTTGTTAAAATTGAAAATATTTTGTTACAAAATAATATTAAAATTGGAATGTTTAAAAAGGATATTAACACAAAAGAAATTGAAAATATTTTACTTTCAATTGATGAAGTTTCAGGGTGCAGTATAAAGCGAATTGGTTCCGATTTAATCATTAATATTGTCCCAGTAACAAGAAGGTTTGAACCGCAAAAAGAGAATATTGTTTCAAAGTATGATGCTGTTATAACAAGAGCTGAAACATATGCTGGGATTCAAAAAGTTAAGGTTGGAGATTTTGTTAAAAAGGATGATCTTTTGATTGAAAATAACAATGGAGCTCAAGGAAAAATTTATGGTAAAGTTTATTTTACAGCAACAAAATTGTATAATCAAAACAAACAAAAACAGCTTTTTACGGGCAGGTATTTTAGAAAAAGAGAATATTCAATTTTTAAGAAAACTATTACAAAATCAGCAAAAACGCATGATTTTACAACTTATTTAGCGGAAAATTGCAGTTTTTATGTTTGGAATAATTGTTTTGTTCCATTGATTTGCAATGAAACTATTTTTTATGAAACTGAAATTGTGGATTATGTTGTTCCATTTGAATCTGTTGAAAAAGAAGTTTTGAAAGAGTGTTATAATGAAGCATTAAAACAAATTGAAAATGCTGATGGTATTTTAAATGTCACATATTCAGTTGTGAGTGAAGGTGCTTTGACTAGAGTTGATT
>CAKVMF010000006.1 GCA_934771675.1 uncultured Clostridia bacterium | reverse complement strand
GATCATTCTGCCGGTTATGATTGCTTGGAGCTGTTTGTTGAAGTCGGCATATTTTGATTTGTCCCGAATCTTCATGCTTCCAGAATTTGCACGTGGTGGAAGATATCGCACTTCAAATGGATTTGCTGAAACAATTTGAACAAGTCCCATTTCTTCCCAGTAAGAAAAAGCCTTCTCAATACGGTCGGTTGAAAGGGACAAAACTTTTGATATTGTGTCAAGATTGTTATCTTCATCGTGGTTGCTTGAACAGAGTATTAAGCCATAAAGATAGACCTTCACATCGTCGCCGGAAGCCCCAGGCAAAAATTCATTTATGAATGTGTTGTCGATAACCGTGTAATTATCCATTACGAGTTTGCTTGAAAATGAACAAAGTGCCAAGTGATAGTTCCCCCTTTGACTAAAAATGTTTGCTAAAACTTTAAGATATGTTTATAATAACACTTATAAAGGAAAAATTCAACAACAAATTTGTTTTTGTTTTGATAAGGGAGATTCTTGTGAAATTTTTACATACTTCTGACTGGCACCTTGGTGTCAAAACAAATGGAAAGGACAGACTTGGCGAACAGAAAAAAGTTCTCGACGAGATTTTGTCTATTGCAAATTATGAAAATGTTGACTGTGTGATTATTGCTGGGGATATTTTCAACACCTCAAATCCTTCTGCCGAAGCGGAAGAATTGTTTTTTGATGCCGTTGAAAAACTATCCGCAAATGGCGATAGATTCGTTTTTGTTTTGGCTGGAAACCATGACGACCCAACAAGGCTTTCTGCAGGTCTTCCACTTGCAGAAAAACACAACATTGCGCTTGTGGGTTCGCTTGCAAAACTTCCAGAAAAACGCTTCAATCAAAATGGGGTTGTTAGAGTGGTTGAAACTGGAAAAGGTTACATCAAACTTCAAAAAAATGAAGAAATTGTGACCATTGCATACTTGCCTTATCCAAGCGACACTCGTATTGATGAAAAAAAACAGGTTGAAACTGAAACCGGCGAAGAATTGTCTTATCCTGAAAAAGTTCAGGCGTGGGCTGAAATTGGTGCGGGAGCATTTAGCGAAAACGAGTTTAATGTGTTTGTTTCGCACCTGTTTTTGGTTGGTTCAAAAGTCAACGACGGCGTGGTTAAGGTTGGAGATATTATGGCAGTTCCTGCAAACTATCTTCCAAAAGCAAACTACACCGCTCTTGGCCACATCCACAAAAAACAAGAAGTTGCTGAAAATGTGTATTATTCCGGTGCAATAACAAAACTAGCTGTTTCTGATCAAGATCTTTCAGTTATGCTTTTTGAAAGTGAAAATGGAAAACTTATCAATCTTTATGAAAGCAAACTCCACACTCCAGCAAGGTATGAAAAGGTTAGTGTGAAGTCTATTGAAGAGGCCGAAGAAGTTTTGCCTAGCTTTGATGACGGCGATATTGTTGAGCTTGAAATCAAATGCGACCATGCACTCTCTGCAAGTGACCTCAAATCACTCCGCAAAAATTATGCGTGCATTTCAAATATTTCGTTGGTTCGTCCAACTGTTTCTGGTGAAGGTTTTGAAACAAAATCTCGAAAATTTATGAGCGATGAAGAACTTTTCAAACAATTTTATAAGTCTGTTCGTGGATTTGATGCTAGCGATGACCTTGTGAAAATGTTTATTGATTGCAAAGGAGAGAACGATGAAGCCGATTAAACTTGAAATTGAAGGACTTAATAGTTTTGAAACAAAGCAGGTGCTTGACTTTGGTGCACTTGGCGATGGCGTTTTTGGTATCTTTGGAAAAACTGGAAGCGGAAAATCCACAATTCTTGATGCTATAACTTTGGCGCTTTACGGTGAAGTTGAACGCAGCAAACAAAACATTGATTTTATCAACACAAAAACAAAAAAAGCAACTGTTGCTTTTGAGTTTGAACTTGTGTCAAATGCTGAAAGAAAACTCTATCTGGTAAGGCGTGTTTTCAAAATAAAAAACAACGGCAAAGATGTTGATTCTTCTGCATATTTATATTTGGTTGATGATGACGGAAATGAGTCGCTCGTTGAAGAAGGTGTAAGCAAAGTTGACAGCAAAATCTTCTCAATCATGGGGCTTGGCGTTAGAGAATTTTCAAAATGCATTGCTCTTCCACAAGGTGAGTTTTCAGCATTTTTAAAAGCGAAACCTGCTGAAAGAACTGAAATCATGAGCAATATTTTCAATCTTTCTGGCTACGGTGAAAAACTTGTTTGGTCGGTCAAGTCAAAACTTCAAGAGTTTGATAAACAAGTTGAAATCAATTCGTCAAACTTAAACTTGGTTTCTTATGCAACCGATGAAGCCCTTGAAGAAGTTACAAAAAACAAAACTGCCAGCAAGGAGCTTTATGATGAAAAGAGCATGCTTTTGAGCGAAAAATCAAAAGAGTATGCTGAAAAGAAAAATAATTTTGACAGACAAACAAAACTCGATGCCGTTTTGGCAGAACTTGAAAAATTGAATGCTTCAAGTGAAGAGTTTGATGCTCTCAAAAATGAAATAGAAAAAAATCAAAACGCAAACGCTGTTAAAGCTGATTATGAAAAACTCAAAAAGTGCAAGCTTGATGTTGCTTCGCTCACTGAAAAAATTTCGAACTTAAATGAAATTAAACTTAAGGCTGAATCTGACGTTCAGTCAGCGCAAATTGAGTTTGATGAATATAGCAATTCGTTTGACACAAAAACTGTTGAACTTAACTCAAAACTTGCAAGATTTGACGACCTTGCAAAACTTGATGAGGAAGCAAAGGAAATTGAAGAAGATTCTTCAAAACTAGCCTTGCAAATTGCCGAAAAGAAAACAGAACTTTCTTCGCTTGGTGAAAAACTTGAGCTTATTGAATCAAACCTTTCAAAAATTGAAGGCGATATTCAAAAGATTGATGATTTTGTTGAAGCAAACAAGCCAGATGTAGACTTAAGCTATGCTTTGGAACAAACAAAAGGCGTTGAAAGTGAAATCATTTTGATTGATGATTTTTACAAAAAAGTTGAAGCTTTGGTTGATGAAACCGAGCTTGATTTGAAAGCTGTTCAGGAAGAATACAACAGCTCAATTGTTGATGAAAAAAATCTTCAGGCGCAGCGTGAAAAAATTCAAAATTCAATTGAAGTTGCCTTTGAAGATATTGATACAACAAACTTCAAAAAATTGCGTTCTTGTGACAAAGAACTTGAAGGTATGCAAGAAGTTGAAGTTTCGGTTTCAATGGTTGATGAACAAATTCAAAAACTTGAACTTGACACTGAAAATCGTATGGCAACCGTGTCTAACTTGGATGCAAGTATTGATGAAGCTGAACGTAATTTAAGCGGCAAAGAAGAAGAAATCAAAAATAAAGAAATTGAGCTTGCTGGTGTTCGTGAAGAACGAGAAGAAATGCTTGGTGAAGGTGTTATTTCACTCATTTCAGAACATTTAAAAATAGGTGATCTTTGTCCAGTCTGCAATTCAAGAGTTGTGCAAAAAGTTTATGGTGACAAGGTTGATGTTGCGTCAATGGACGGCGAAATCGATCAAAAGCAAACCGAACTTAAGGCGCTTCGCTTTGAAAGAGATAAGATTTTTGTTGAAGTGATTTCATTAAAATCACGCTATGAGTTTGAAAAGGCTCAAATTGAAATAAACAAGGGTGAAATTCAAAAACTCACCGAAAGCAAAAATGCTCTTTATCAACGTTTTGTTGATAACAATGATGAGAGCAAAGAAAACTTTGAAAAGTTGAAAGAACTTTTAACAAAAACCGCAGATTCGCTTGAAGACCTTATCAATCTTCAAGAAACTCTTCGTGAAGCTGAACTTCGAATGACAATCAACAAGGCACAGTCAGGCACAAAAGTTACTATCTACAAAAACTATCTTGAAAGTCTTATTGATGTTATTTATGATCTTCAAAAGAAAAAAGCAGAGCGTGAGTTTGTTATCTATAATGTTAACGAAAAATACAAAAACTTTAATGAATATAAAAAGCAAATAGCAGAAGGCAAAAATATTGAACTTTTGATTGATTCAAAAAAGGAAGAGCGTGTAAAACTTCGTGATGAACAATATCGCATAACAAACGAGCGCACTGAAGTTCAAAAGCAAATTGCAACTTGCAGCGCTTCGCTTGATGTTTTGAATGAAAAGCTTGAAAATTCTCAAAAACAACTTAACAACCTTAAGTCAAAAATTGTTTTAAGCGGTGTGCCTGAAGGCGTTTCACTTGATGAAGAAAGGGCAGAAGTTCAAAAGCAAATTGCAAAGCTAAGGTTTGATTTTGATGACAAAAAAACAAAGCTTTATTCATTTAAAGAAAATTTGGAACGCACCAACCATGAGTATGAAGTTAATGTTTCAATTTTGGAAGGCAAGAGAAATGAAATCGACCAGATTGAAAAAGAAGTTAATGACACACTTATTCGTGGTGAATTTTCGAGCCATGAAGAACTTGAACAGAACTTTGTTGACGGCAGTGTTTTGAAACTTAAAACTCAAAAACTCGATGATTACAACAGTCGTGTTCGTGTTCTTGAAATTCAAAAGAGTGAACTTGAAAGTGAAATTTCAGGAAAAACTTCAGCTGAAGAAATTGAAAAATTAACCGCCGAAATTGCAAGTCTTAACACTGAAGTTCAAGTGCTTTCTGAAAATGTTGGAAAAACAAGGTCTGATTATGAAAGATTCTTGATTGCAAACAAACAATATAAAGAGTTTAGTGAAAACCTTGAAAAGTATAAGCATAAATATGACCTTGCAAAAGAGCTTTCAAATGTTTTGAAAGGTAAGGCTCTTGCAGAGTATGTTGCTGAAGAATACTTGCAAGAGATTACTGTTTCAGCCAATGAAAAACTTGCACTTTTGATGGATGGAAGATACACCTTAAAGTTTGAAAACAAAGAGTTTGTTGTTGAAGATAATTTCAATGATGCACAGGTTCGTCCTGCAAGCACACTCTCTGGTGGTGAAACATTCTTGGTTTCACTCTCACTCGCACTTTCAATCTCTGAAGCAATCACAATGCTTTCAGCACGAAGCATGGATTTCTTCTTCCTTGATGAAGGTTTTGGAACGCTTGACGGCGAGCTTTGTGAAGCCGTTGTTGGTGCACTCTACAAACTTGAAAGTCGCAATCTCAAAATTGGGTTAATCTCACATGTAAAGGAACTTGAAGATTCTATCAAAAACAAAGTCCTTATTGAAAAAACACAGAATAAGGGGTCTATTATACGCATTGACCACACTCTATAATCCACAAGGCAAAAATCACTTGTGATACAGCAGAATTTCGAAAAAGTCCAGACACTCATTTACGTCTTTGTAAAATCGAGCCTGGACTTTTTCTTATTCTTTGTCTGACAAGCAATTTTTGCCTTGTGGTATTTCTTTGAATTGGGGGTGTGGTTTTTTGTAATTAATGTGATTAAAAGTATGCCAACATCAATTTAAGCATGTCGCCCTGTTAATTTAAGCATATTAAAAAACCTAGATGTGTTGCATCTAGGTTTTGTCTAATTTTATAGATTATTTTTTGATTATTTTTTGTATTTATAGAAGCCTTCGCCTGAACTCTTTCCAAGTTTTCCAGCGTCAATATACTCTTTAAGCATTTTTGACATGCCCTTAAAGTTGTAAGGTGCAAGGAATGAAGGAATTTTTACATACATTTGAACAATGTTGTAAGCGGTTGTGAGTCCAACGGTATCCAAAATTTGGAATGGTCCTTTTGGAGCTCCTGTTCCAAGAACCCAAGCTTTATCAATGCTTTCTGGGTCAGATACGCCGTTAACATAAAGGTCCATACCAGCAAAAAGGAATGGAACGAGCATTGAGTTAAGCAAGTAACCAGATTTTTCTTTTTTAACAGGAAGTGGAATCATACGGATTTTTTTTGCAAAGTCGCAAATCAAATCAAAGTATTCCATATTTGTTTTTGATTGAACCATAACTTCGGTCATATTGTTTTTCCAGATTGAGTTTGCAAAGTGGAATGACAAGAATTTATCTGGTCTACCAGTGAATTTTGCAAACTTGCTTGGAAGAAGTGTTGAAGAGTTTGTTACAACAACTGTCTTTTCTGGCAAGAGTGGAGCAACCATTTTGTAAAATTCGGTTTTTTGCTCAACGTTTTCAGCCATTGATTCAATAACAAGATCAGCATCAGCAACGGCTTTTGCAAGGTCAAGTTCAAGTTTGATGTTTTTGTAAGCTGCGTCAACTTTTTCAAGACATGCCTTTTTGTCGAAGGTTTTGTGATCGGCAATACCAAGTGCCCAGTTTTCATGGGTTTGACCTTCTGGTGTTGCCATGAGATTGATTGTGTCGATATATGTTTTTTTGAGAGCGTCAAGTTTTGGTTGGCATCTTCCGATACTTCCTTCGCTTCTAAGCCAAATTGTAACATCAAATCCGCAATATGCTGATTGGAATGCGATTTGACTTCCTAAAACTCCTCCGCCAATAACGACAACTTTTTTGATTTTCATAAATATTTTCCCCCTTATTTATTCATATTTATTTTTTATTTTTTTGAGTTCATCATAATATTTTGTTAATGCTGCATATTTCCAGAAATCATCATTGAATTTTGAGTCAATCTTAATCCAAGGTTTTCTATTTCCAGAAAAGTGGATAATTTTTGGATCTTTTTCACTTTCAAGGTATTCTTCAAACAGGTTTTTTGGCATTGAATGATAAACACCATAAATATCTTCAACAAAGTCCCACTTTGCGTCCAAAATTTTAACTTTATCTTTGCAGATGTAGTTAAACAAATCTTGATCATATTGTTTCCAGTCTTTTGAAACTGCAAGGTCGAGCATAATCTTTGAATCCATATGTTCCAAAAATTCTGAAATATTCATAACCATAACGCCAGAAATAAAATAATTTTCAAAGTTTTTGATACCAAGCTCATTCAAACGATATTTTGCACGTTCATAATTGTTGTTGTAACAATTTGCAATGCCTTCATAATCACGAACAGCTC
Source organism: uncultured Clostridia bacterium (assembly GCA_934771675.1). Classification (GTDB taxonomy): domain Bacteria; phylum Bacillota; class Clostridia; order Christensenellales; family UBA1242; genus RGIG1681. Next base: position 9,302 of record CAKVMF010000006.1, on the reverse strand, counting down.
CAACCAAACATCCCGATAAGTCGGTGTCAAAAAGTTCTTTTATATCGCTTCGAACAACAAGGTCAGCATCAAGGAAAATTACTTTTTCAAAATTTTCCATAAGTGATGGAACTAAAACTCTGTAGTAAATTTCATTTGAGTATTTGGTGTTTGTTAGGTCGGATTGTGTGTAAAAATTATAGCCAAAAACATATGGTCCAACGTTGATAAATCGCAATGAAAAGTTTTGGTTATTTGTTACAAGTGCCATAAGTTTTGTTTTGTTTTCGTCATTCATATCAGTATACAAAATCATGATATCATAATTTGTTTCGGCTGATGAATTTGCAACAATTGATGCAATTGTGGTTGCAAGAAGTGGAGCGTAATGGTCATTTGCAGCAAAGCAAATCGGAACGGAATTTTCCAAAAATGCAGGTTTAACTTTTTCCATAAATTCTCCTTTGATTATCTCTAATGATATTTTATCAAATATAAATAATTAAAGCAAATTAATTAAAAATAAACAGAAAAAAATTTTACAAAAAAAAGCGAAATTATCGCTTTTTCAATAATAGTTTACAATTTTTATGTTTTTTTATGCTTAAATTTCAATATCACTCTTTTGATTTAAAAAATCTGGGGTGTAAGATGACGTTGCACTGTCAAGGTCTTGCAAGAACACATTGCAAAAACCAAGCTCGGTTAAACGATTTATCAAAATTTTATATTCAATAGGTTTAATTTTTCGATTGATTTCGGGGTAAAGTTTTGCGTTTGCCATTGGTGTGTATTGAGCCATAAGGCTAACATAGGTTTTGTTTCCAAGGTTTTTGTTTATCCAGTCTATAACTGCAAGGCTATCTTTTGTTTGTCCGGGTAAAACCAAATGACGAATAATAATACCTTTTTTCATGAGTCCGTTTTCAATGAAATCATTTGGCACAATTTTTCGCATCATTAAAATTGATTTTTTTGCAATTTCTGGGTAATTTTCAGCTGATGAATATTTTTTTGCTGGACCACCTGAAAAATATTTGAAGTCTGTTAAAAATATATCAACATAGCCTTCAAGTTTTTTGATAACTTCAGGGTCGTCATAGCCTGATGTGTTCCAAATGATAGGAATCTTTGGCTTGTAGATTTTTAATGCTTCAATGATTTGGTCGGTGTAGTGGGTTGGAGTAACAAGATTGATGTTATAAGCCCCTGCACTTTCAAGTTCTTTGAAAATTTCAGATAGGCGCTTGATTGTTATTTCTTTTCCTGCACCGCCTGCAGAAATCTCACTGTTTTGGCAATAGCAACATTTTAAGTTGCAGTGTGAAAAGAAAATTGCGCCGCTGCCGACAGGTTTTGCACCGTCTTTTTCTTCGCCTGAAATTATTGGTTCTTCAAACAAAAACAAATTAGCAAGTGAAACTTTAACTGTGCTAGGTGCACCGCAAAAGCCAAGAGTATCATCTCTTGAAACATTGCACTTTCTTGGACACATATTGCACAGCTTTTTCATAAGCATTATTTTAATCATCAAAAAGGCTGTGTCAAATAAAAGTTGAAAAAAAATATCTTGTGTGGTATAATCGTGAATCGTAAAGGAAGATATATGGCAATCAAAAAAAATGATGAATTTGAAATCACCATAAAAAGATTTGGGGCGAACGGTGAAGGTGTTGGCGAAGTTGACGGCAAAGTTGTGTTTGTTCCTTTTGCCTTGCCTGACGAAAAAGTTCTTGCTCATGTGATAAAAGATGAAAAAAGTTTTGTCATTGCAAAATTAAAAGAAATTATTGTTCCATCAAAAGATAGAGTTTGTGCTCCATGCAAATTTTTTGGAAAGTGTGGTGGCTGTGATCTTCAACATCTCTCTTATCAAAAACAGCTTGAAGCAAAACAAGAAATGGTTAGGGGTGCAATTTCAAAATATGCTGGCATTGAAACGAAGGTTGAAATGACCATTCCAAGTGAAAAAGAATTTAGATATAGAAACAAGTTTGCATTTCCGGTTCAAGAAGTTGATGGTGAAATCAAAATTGGAATGTATCAAAAAAATAGCCATAGACTTATTGAAATTGATGATTGTTTGCTTCAAAGTGAAACAGCAAAAAAAATAGTCAAAATATTCAAAGAATTTATGCATGAAAATAATTTGACTGCTTACAACGAGCAAACAAAAAAGGGTCTTGTTAAACATTTGGTTGCGAGAGAAAATAACGGAAAATTTATTTTGACAGTGGTGGTAACGGAAAATAAAAACATAAATTTTGAGCCACTTATTCAAAAACTTAAAAATGAATTTGAAGAATTTGGAGTTGTTAAAAATGTAAATAAATTGAATAATAACGTCATTTTTGGCAATTTAGATATAAAAATTTACGGAAATGAAAATTTGGATTTTGATGAAATGGGTATCCATTACTCCGTTAACAATCGCAGCTTTTTGCAGGTTAATGGTGATATCAAAAACAAAATTTACAGCAGAGTTTTGGATGAACTTTCAGGCGAAAAGTTTATTATTGATGCTTATGCAGGTGCTGGACTTTTGTCTTCAATTTTAACAAAAACTGGGGCAGAAGTTGTTGGTGTTGAAATTGTAAAAGAAGCAACTGAAAATGCAGAAAAACTTAAAAATATAAACAATTTGCACAATTTAACAAACAAAAATGGTGATTGCACAGTTGTCATTCCTGAACTGGCAAAACAAATTAAAGGTGATTTTTCAGTTGTTGTTGATCCGCCAAGAAAAGGTTTGACGGAAGAAGTTATTGATGCATTTTTGAAATCAAAGCCAAAGAAGATTGTTTATATTTCATGTAATCCCGCAACACTTGCCAGAGATATAAAATTCTTTTTGAATGATTATGATATTTCTTTTGTTCAGCCATATGATATGTTTCCACAAACTGCAAATGTTGAAACGCTTGTGTGCTTAAACAAAAAAGAAACTAATTTGACGGAGAGTTTGTGATATGGATGAAAAACAAAAAACGCAAAATATTGAAAAATCTTCAAAAAAATCTAGCAAAAACAAGCAAAAATCAAAAAAATTATCAAATAATTCCAGATATTTTGATTTTTATGATGATATAAAATCTGGTTGCCAGAAAAGGGTGGATTGGTAAAATGGAAAAATTAGTTGTTATTGTTGGTCAAACATCATCTGGAAAAAGTTCTCTTGGAATCTTTCTTGCAAATGAATTTGATGGTGAAATTGTGTCAGCTGATTCAAGACAAGTTTACAAAGGTCTTGACTATTGTTCTGGAAAGGTTGATGAAAATGAACAAAAAATGGCAGTGCATCATCTTTTGGATGTAACTGAACTTGGAAACCAATTTACACTTTTTGATTTCCAAAAAAAAGCATATGAAGCAATCGATGATATAATTGCTCGTGGAAAAGTCCCATTTTTGGTTGGTGGCACTGGGCTTTATACCAGAGCTGTTGTTGAAGGTTATAACTTGTCTGAACTTCCAGTTGATGAAGTAAGAAGACGAGAACTTGAAAAACTTTCTATTGATGAGCTTAAAACAATTTGCGAGAAGAAGAGTATTGAACTTCCAAGCGAGATAACGAAACGCAGACTTGTTAGACTACTTGAAAAGAGTGAACAAAATATCGCACCAAACAAACCAAGATATGATGTTTTGCAGATTGGAATCAGGTGGAACAGAGAAGAAATTTACAATCGAATCAAACTCAGACTTGAAATGCGTATGCCACATATGATTGAAGAAACAAAAAGGCAGCTTGCAAGTGGCGTAAGCAAAGAGTTTTTGATGTCGCTTGGGCTTGAGTCTAAAAATATAATCAAATATTTGGACGGCGAGTTTGAAAGTTATGAAGCCTTTTTTGAAGAACTTTTTAAAGAAGAACGACATTTTGCAAAAAGACAACAGACTTGGTATAACAAAGAAAAGAATATTGTTTGGATTGATGCCGACGAAAATTTGAATGAAAATGCAAAACGTGAAGTTGAAAAATTTTTAAAAAATTAATTAAAATTCATTGAAATTTACGCAAAAAATGTTTGAAAATGCGTTTTTTGCTGTTATAATATGACTTGTAAAGGAGAAATTTATGAAATTTAACACAAATCCAGTTCGTGGAACTGTTGATTTTATGCCAACAGAAATGGAAGTTCGTGATTATGCTGAAAATATCATTTTGAATACTTACAAACAAAATGGTTTCTTGCACATCAAAACTCCAATTTTGGAAAGTTTGGATTTGCTCACTAGTGGTGATTCTGGTGACAACCAAAAACTTATGTTTAAAACAATCAAACGTGGTGCAAGTTTGGATTTAACAAAACCAAATTTAACTGAAAAAGATATAACTGAAGAAGGTCTTCGATATGATTTGACCGTTCCACTTGTTAGATTTTTTTCAAACAACAAAGAAAAATTACCTTATCCATTTAAAGCTATCCAAATTGATGAAGCTTTTAGAGCTGAACGTCCACAAAAGGGAAGAGTTCGTCAATTTACACAATGTGACATTGATATTTTGGGTGAACCTGGAATTATTGGTGAAATTGAACTTTTAACCGCTGGTATGCAAGCCTACAAAAAACTTGGCTTTGAATCAATCACAATAAAAATGAATGATAGAAGAGTTTTGAATGAACTTATTGTTTCAGTGGGGTTTGAACTTTCAATGGTTGCAGATATCTGCATCTCACTTGACAAGTTTGACAAGATTGGTGACAGTGGCGTTAAGGCCGAACTTGTTGAAAATGGTTATGACGAAACAAAAACAAACAAACTTATGGCTATTTTTGATAGACTCAAAAATGCTGGTTCAAATGAAGAAAATTTTGCAATTTTGAGTGAGATTGGAATTTCAAGTGATGTTATTCTTTCACTTAAATCCATTATTGAAACTGTAACAAAACACGCTCCAAGCGGCTACAAACTTGTTTATGATGCAAGCATAATTCGTGGTCAAGGTTATTACACTGGCACAGTTTTTGAAGCATATGATGAAGAGTTTGGAAGAGCAATTGGCGGCGGTGGAAGATACGACCACATGGTTGAAAAATTGCTTGGAACAAGTGTTCCAGCTGTTGGATTTAGTATTGGATTCTATTCAACTGTTATGCTCATGCTTGAAAGAAATAAAGGAATGGAAAACAAAAAACTTGCTTTGGTTTATGACAAATCAAGCACACTTGATGAAATTGTTTCAGCAAAGGAAACTTTGCAAAAACAAGGCTATGAAGTTGCAACTTTTGCGTTTCCAAAAAATTTCAATAATTTTGCTGAAAAAATCAAAAATAATGGTTATAAAAAACTTGTAAAAATCGCAAAAATTGACAATATTATCGAAATTTAATGCAAAAAATCGCAAAAAAGGAGAAAAATTATGCAAAAAATTGTCCTTGCAACAAAAAACAATCACAAGCTAACAGAGTTTAGAGCAATGCTTGAAAATGTTGAAATTTTGTCACTCAAAGACATTGGTTTTAATGAAGAAATTGATGAAACTGGTGATACCCTTGAAGAAAATTCAAAAATCAAGGCAGACGCAGTCCGTGAGTTTTTGAAAAAGCAAAACTTGGACTTGCCGGTTGTTGCTGATGATTCAGGACTTTTTATTGTTGCGCTTGACGGAGCTCCTGGAGTTCATTCAGCAAGATATGCACTTGACCATGATGACGAAGGCAATCGTCAAGAAGTTTTGAAAAATATGCAAGGTGTTAAAGATAGAACTGCATATTATGAATGCTGCCTTTGCTATGAAGATTCTGCCCAAACAAAATATTTTTCTGGTAAAACCATGGGGCAAATCACAACCGAAAAAATTGGTGATGAAAGTTTTTGCTATGATTGTTTGTTCCATTCTGATGATTTAAACAAAACTTTTGGTGAAGCAACTGAAAAAGAAAAAGATTCTGTTTCACATCGTGGCAGAGCAGTCCAAAAATTCAAAGAGTGGCTAGATGAAAAATAAAATCAAAAAAATAAACAGGGGCGGAGTTGCTCCTGTTTTTTTATTTAAAGGCTGAGACCCTCACGTCAGCCTTACGGCTTCCTCAGGGAGACATGCTTATTTTGTATTTTCTTACCTTTTATATCAAAGTGCTTACCACTTTCAAAATATTTTCTTTCCCTTTCAGGTGAAAAATTATTTGCTAGGCAAAGCCAATGTTCTACTTTTCCAAGGGACTAAAATTAAGTGTTAGACAAAGAAAACAAGACTACGCTTATTCAACTAAATATCCAAGCGGCAAAAATTGAGTAAGTAAGAAGGAATAGAAAAATCCCCAGGCAGGAGTTTACACAATATTTACCAAACGGCAAAAAATAGTTAAGTAACGAGGCTCAAAAAAAATTCTAGGCAGGAGTGTACAACGAAGTACATGACTGTCTAGAATTTTTTTTAGAAACGAAGTTAATTGGCTATTTTTTGCCGTTTGGAAATTAAAAAATAACACACACCGCCGTCGAATAATCCTTTGCATGCGAAAGCGAAATTTTTATTTCACTCATGCCGAGTTTTTTGAGCTCATTTGAAATCACTTCATTTTTAACAATAAAAGGTCTGCCTTCTGGCGTGGCTGAAACTTCAATATCTTGAAATGGAATTTTTAAGTTTGAAAAAGCCTTAACAGTCGCTTCTTTTACGCACCAAAGCGAACAAAAAACTTCATGTTTATTCACAAATCTTGAAGCATATTCAATTTCACTTTTTGTGTAAGCTCGCTCTATAAACTTTTGCGTAACGTCTTTAAATCTTTCATTTTGCTCAATATCAATACCAATTTCCATAGATAAATTATATCAAAATATTCAAAAAATTCAAACCTTTATCAAAACATTTTGAGTTTTTGGCATCAATGTTTATAATTTGGAGCATGGAACAAAAGAAAACTTCAAAGTTTATATCAAAAAATAAGGAATATTTTGTGCTTCTTGGCATTGTGTTTGTTGTTTTAAACATTATCTTTGCATGCACAGGAACCTTTCCTTTTGGAAGCAAGGTTTGTTTGGTGTCAGATAGTGATGCGCAAATTGGACCTTATTTTACAAATTTAATAAAATTTTTGAAAGGTGAGTCATCACTATTTTATTCGCCATACATATGCGGCGGTATGGAAATTTTCACAACAATTGAATACATGCTTCTTTCACCATTTTACGTTTTGTGTTTACTTGGCGGCGAAGCGCACTGCTTGCAAATGTTCAATTTTGCATTTGTTTTTATGTGCCTGTTTAATGCGTTTGTGTTTGTTTGGTTTTCAAAAAAATATTTCAAAAACTTAAATCTATTCACAAGAACAGTTATTGGAATTTTGTTTGTATTTTCAGGTTACACTCTTCAAGCATATTCATTTTTAACATGGATCACTTACCCAGCACTTACGCTTCTTTTGTTCGATGCATTCCACGGACTTGTTTACGATAAAAAGATTTTGAGATTTACGCTTCTACTTATTTGGTATGTTATCACATGTTTTTCAGTTGGCGTGCTTTCAAACTTTATACTCGTTGCTTTGTTTATGCTCTTTGTTATTTTTAAAGTTGAAAAGGAAAACAAAAAAGAAGTTTCAACAAGGCTCTTTGTGTCTTATATTATTGCCGTGGCTGCAAGCATTGCTGTTTTGTTCCCACAAATTTTTGCAAATATGTCGACCAGCAGAACAACAATTGCAATTGATTTATACAAAGTTATGAAAGTTTTCTCATTTATAAACTTTGCAATGATTTTCACCGATAGTGCACTGCTTTTGTTTGCTATTTTGGAAATTATAAAAATTTTCAAAAAAGAAAAATGCTCAAACAATTTCAAGTTTGTTATTTGCGCTATTTCAATGCTTATGTTTCCATACATCTTCAAAGTTTCCCTTGAGCTTTTGAGCGGTGGAGTTTATTCTGGTTTTTCAATGCGCTACTATTACATTTTTTCAGTTTGCTTAACATTGCTTGCTATGAAGTTTTTTGATAGTCCAATGCCTGAAAACGAATGCGAAACAACTGGTGTTTTCAAAATGATTTACATCATGATGTTTTCAATTTTTGCGATAGCTATAACAATCTTTGAAGTTTTGTATTTTTATGAAATTGGTTCATATATAAAAGACGCTGTAAAAACTCAAAATTCTCCATTTGTTTTCTATTCAATGATCTTTGTGGTTTTTGTAATTCTATTTGTCTTTGCATGGTTCTTCAACAAACGAAAAGTGCTTTCAAAAAAGTTTTTGAGTTTTACGATTGCAAGTATTCTCTGCATTTCATGCACGGTTAATATACTTGCAATTCCGCCACAAATTTCAACTGACAAGTCTTATCAATATGAACTAATGGATGCACTTGAAGAAGAAAATTTGCACGGCAATATCAAGTATATTGGACTGAGTGATAAATACAACGATATCATGACAAACAAGTATGCTGATGGCGTTGGAGCTTACACTGTGTTTTCTTCACTTTTACCAAACAGCACAATTTCATCATTCAGAAAACTTGGCTATATTGGAAACATGAATTACATTTCAGCAGCTCAACAAAATGGGCTTTTGACCGCCGACATCTTGATTAACAACAACTATTATTTTTCAGATACTGAAGTGTCTAGACCATACTTGTCACTTGTTAAGCAAACAGAACATTTTTATATTTACAAAAATGAACTTGTTGGATCTGGTGCATATTTGTTAAACAAAGATTTTGAATTTAACAGAGATCTTTCAGTTTTTGAAAATTACAACAATCTCGGTTCAAGTTTGGGTGTTTCAAAAGATATGTTTAGTGAAATACACTATGATGTTGAAGATTGCAATGATTCATTTGTGAACGTTGTATCTGTTAAAAAATATTCATTTACGGCAACTGAAGATGGCGTAATTTATATTAATTTTAACGGAAGAAAACTAACCAAAGACGAACAAAAAAGTTATTCATATGACAACATTTATATCATTGAAAACGGAGATGGTGAATATTTGGATGTTGCCTTTGTAAGTGCTGGCGAAACATACACTTTCACAGCATTCATGATGAATAGATTAACAGAAAAAGATGATACCATTGGTGAATTTTTGAGTTTGAGTGCAGTTCAAGAATTTTCAGACAAGTTAAAAGAAAATGAACTTGAACTTCAAAAGAACAAACATGGTTGGACAGCTTCTGGAACAAGTGCTGAAGGCAAACAAGCCGTTATTTTTATGAACAACTTAAAAGGTATGGAGTATTCAAATTCTGGAAACAAAATTGAAAGCAATAACAAGTTCTTGAATTTTGCGGCTTTTGATATTGAAACTGGTGAAGTTAACATTGAAGCAACTTACAAATGTCCATACTTAAAATGGTGGGTGGTTATC
>CAKVMF010000005.1 GCA_934771675.1 uncultured Clostridia bacterium | reverse complement strand
CGAGTCAAAACTAGACTATTTGAAAGAACTTGGTGTAACAACAATTTACTTTAATCCCATCTGCTACGCAAATTCAAATCACAAATATGACACGGCAAACTATGAAGTCACTGACCCAATGTTTGGAAGTCTTGATGACTTCAAACACCTTATTAAAAGTGCGGGTGAGCGCAACATAAATATTATTATTGACGGCGTATACAACCACACTGGAAGCGATTCAATCTATTTCAACAGATATAATCGTTTCAACTCTGTTGGGGCTTATAACAGCAAAAAATCAAAGTATTATCCGTGGTTTGAGTTTGAAGATTGGCCAAATAAATACAAATGTTGGTGGGGTATTGATACTCTTCCAGCAACAAAAGGAAATTGTCCGGATTTTATTGAATATATTGCGGGAAAAAATGGAATAATTGAAAAATATTTAAAACTTGGGGTCTTTGGTTTTAGACTTGATGTTCTTGATGAACTTGAAGATTCGTTTACAAAAATGATTTCACAAAAAATTGCCGAGTTTGGTGAAACCAGACCAATCATTGGTGAAGTGTGGGAAGATGCGTCAACAAAAATAAGTTATGGTGAGCGCAAAACATACTTTGCAAACAATGAAATCAATAGCGTTATGAATTATCCAATCAAAGAATCAATAATTCATTACATTAAATCAAAAGAGCCCACCGAACTTATTTCAACAATCCGTATGCTTCAAAACAACTATCCAAAAGAAGTTCAAGACAATCTTATGAACTTTCTTGGAACGCATGACACAAACCGAATTTTTACAGAACTATCAAATATCGCCGGCGGGGATAAAATTCTCGCAAAAAAATATTTCAAAATTGCAATGTCTATTTGTTTTACGGTTATGGGTGTTCCATCAATCTATTATGGTGATGAATATGGCATGGATAATAATGATGGTTCATCACGTGGATGTTTTGATTGGAAGCATTATAAAAATGATTTATTTGAATATGTTTTACGTCTTTCAAAAGTTAGAAAACAAAAATGTTTTGTTGATGGCGAGCTTAACATTCTTTTTGCAAAAAATGGAAAGTTTGTTTTTGAACGAAAAACTGAAGTGTCAAGAGCTGTAATCTGTGTGAACCTGAAGTCAACACCATTAAAAATAAGCCTTAAGGGAAACTTTTTTAATTTCTTTACAAAAAAACCGCAAAAGACATTTCTTTTGGAAGAAAATGAATGTAAAATTTTGATAGATAAATCAAAAGATGTTATAAATATTGATTAAAAATGTAATTTATGTTTAAAATTTATGAAAAAATTGCATTTTTAAATAAAAATTCAAAAAATAATTAAAGGGGTAAAATTTTTGTAAAGAAGATTAGTATTTTATTTTTAAAAAAGTATAATAACAAAAATGAATATTTGTTATAAATATTTGATGTTGCAAAATTTAAAAAACTTATTGTTTTACAAAAACTAATTTGGTAGAATACTATGGTAGTAGATAAAAATGAGGAGAACATTATGGATTTAGTTATTATGGCTGCTGGTATGGGTTCAAGATATGGTGGCTTAAAACAAATTGAAAAGGTTGACAGTGAAGGAAACTTTATTATTGACTATTCAATTTACGATGCAATCAAAGCGGGTTTTGATAGAGTTGTTTTTATTATTCGTGAAGATTTTGCGGATGCTTTCAAAAGCACAATAGGAAAGCGTGTTGAAAAATTTATTGATGTTGCATACGTTTATCAAAAAAACAACAATCTTCCAGCAGGGGCTTATGTTCCTGAAACAAGAAAGAAACCACTTGGCACTGCACATGCAATTTTGTGTGCAAAGGATGTTGTTGGAAAACATAAGTTTGCAATTTTAAATAGTGATGATTTTTATGGCGAAGATGCATTTAAAACAATTGCAAAATTTTTGAGATCAAACAACGACAAAAACACTTATGGAGTTGTTGGTTATAAAGTAAAAAACACCCTTTCTGAATCAGGAAGTGTGAAACGTGGAGTTTTGGATTTAGACAAAAACGGCAACTTGAATCAAATCACTGAAAGCATAATTTCAAAGGTTGATGACAACAAACTTATTGCTGAAAGCATTTCAAACACAAGATATGATGTTGATCCAGTTCGTGTTATTGATCCAAACACGCTTGTGTCAATGAATATGATTGGTTTCATGCCATCAATTTTCACTGAACTTGAAGAAAAGTTTAAAGAATTTTTCTACTTCAATGGTGAAAATATGGATAAGGCAGAATTTTTAATTCCTGATGTCCTTGAATGTTTAATTCGTGAAAATAAGGCAAAAGTAAAAGTTCCTGAAACCACAGCTCAATGGCAAGGCTTAACTTACAAAGAAGATTTGCCAGCACTCCAAGCACAACTTAAAAAGCTCAATTATCCAAAACCACTTTGGAATAAAGAAAATACATTAAATTAATTTTAAAACCAAAATTTATTTTTTGATAAAACAAAAACCTAGGAATTACCTAGGTTTTTTATTTTATTAATTTTTTAAATTGAAAAAAGATAATATAAAAATTACAAATTTTGAATTTCTGTTTTGTTGTGATTTTTTAAAAAAAGTTAGTCCACAAATTTTGTTGGCTTGAGTTTTCTTCTGGCAAAACCATTTCAATATTGTTGTCTTTTAAATATTTTTCAACTTGTTTAATAGTAACAGAACGTTTGTTGTGATTAGAAAAAATTAATCTTTCTTTTGGAATGTATCCTGATATGAGTTTTTTCATATCTTCCAAAACAACATAATTTTTATAATCGTTATTTTTAAATGAGTGAAGCATTTTTAAAAACAAGTTTTTATTTGGATATTCAATTGGTCCGTCACCATTTGATTTCATGTAATCCACAATGTCTTTTCCGCGTTTAATTTTTGTTGGATAAGGAATTGCAAAAATTGGCTTGTCATATTTTAGTCCGTAATGTTTTAAGTAATCAATGCAGGTTTTAAGTTCATTTCTGCGCTCTGAAGTGATGACCAATTTTGAATCAAATTTATTCTCAAGTGATGAAAGCAAAATGTTTACTGCTTTAATGCTTCTGTTGCTGAGTTTTGGAAAATCAATGTGGCCAAAGTTAGGACCATAGTAGTTAAAATTTGTTGAGGCATCCCAAAGTGTTCCATCTATATCAAGAAATACGTAGTATTTTTGTTTTTTGTTAAAATCTTTGTTTTCCATAGACTCTCCTATTGATTAGAATATGATAAATCAAAATTGCTGAAATGTCAATATTTGTTTATTTTTTGATAATAAATTGACATTTTTTCTGAATAAGTATATAATACTATGACGTTACCTTGTTGGTAAATAATTAAAAGAGGCAGTATATGTCAAAATTAACAAAAAAGCAAAATGTGTTTGAAGAAGATACATCCGTGGCTTTAAATGAAAACTTAAGTGAAAATGAAAAACTAGTAAAATATAATGAAAAGCAAGCAATAAAAATTTCTGTTATAAGCATGATAGGAAATATTTTGCTTTCGCTTTTTAAACTTTTGGCTGGAATAATCGGCTTAAGTTATGCAATGGTAGCGGATGCAATTCACTCTCTCAGCGATGTATTCACAACAATAATTGTTATTGTTGGTGTAAAAATTTCTGCTAGAAAGGCAGATAGGGGACACCCTTATGGTCATGATAGATTCGAATGTATTGCAGCACTTATTCTTTCATTTATTTTATTTGACGTCGGATTGGTTGTTGGTTACTCTGCAATTTCAAAACTTATCTCAAAAGAATATTTAACCGCAAGTCTTCCAAAAACCATAGCGCTCGTTGCTGCCATTGTTTCAATAGCAGAGCAGTTTGTTATGTTTGTGCTTACAAGAATTGTTGCGAAAAAAATCAATTCTGGAGCGCTTAAAGCTGATGCTTGGCATCACTTGTCTGACTCTCTTTCATCAATTGGAAGTTTTGTTGGAATTTTGGGTGCTATGCTTGGATTTCCAATTCTTGATATCATTGCAGGAATTGTTATTTGTTTGATTATTTTGAAGGTTGCCGTTGATATATTTATTGATGCTGTTAAAAAATTGACTGACTGTTCAGTTGATGAAACAACCATAACAAAAATAAAAGACCTAGCAAGCTCAACCGATGGTGTTAAAAACATTGATAGAGTTCAAACTCGTCAGTTTGGGAATATGATTTATGTCGACCTTGAAATTGCATGCGACAAGTCACTCTCGCTTTTGGAAGCACATACCATTGCCGACAAAGTTCATGATAGGATTGAATCAGAACTCAAGACTGTAAAGCATTGTCAAATTCATGTTAATCCATATGAAGGAAACATTGCGGAAAATTCAAAAAAAACATCTTCAGCGGAAAAATTAGACAACAAGCAAACAGATGAAAGTGCAAATCTTGAATTGAATGAGAAATTTTAACATTTAATCTTTAATTTAAAAACAAAAAGCTATAAAAACTTTTTAAAAATTGAAGCCGAATAAGGCTTCTTTTTTTTGTAATAAAAATATAAAAATTATCAAATTTTTCTTCTTTATTTTTAATTTCTTCTTTTGTAAATAATAAATAAATATTAAAAACACTACTCTAAAAAAGAAATATAAAGAAAAAAGTGTTTTTTCTTTTTTAAAAATTTTTCAATTTTTCCTTTTTTGTATGGCTATTATTTTTAAAATTTATTGGTTGCTGTTGTGTTGCACCATAAGGCGAGCATTAAGTAAGATCTTTTTTGGCGCAGCTGTTTTTGATAATTATTGAAGATAAACTGATGCTAAAATATCTAATTGCAAAATATGATTTAAGGACGGCAATCGTATTGATAATTATGTGGTTAATAATATGGTCAAATTGACCAAAATAAAAAATTTTTAAAAGTTTTTTCCAAAATTCTGTCAGGGGTTGAACATTTTTCAAAAATTATCATGGTATCATGGTTTTGTTAAGGGGGAAACTTTATGAAAAACACAATCAAAATTATTGAACAAAACAACACTTTAAGCATGGACGGAGAAGCTCTTGAAATTGTAAGTCACAACTCAAACTATGAACTTGAATTTACTTTTGATGAAACTTGGGAAAATTGCTCGGAAAAAACAGCTATTTTTGCTATCAATGGTGAAAAGATTCCGGTTAAATTTGAGGGGAATACTGTTGATGTTCCGGTACTTCAAAATGCACCATATGTTGATGTTTCGCTTGAAACCGGTGACGGAGATGGCACAAAACTTTCCACAACATCGGTTAGACTTGAAATGTATCCAACAACAGCGTTTGATGAAATGCCAGATTTGGAACCAGCAAAAACTTATCTTCAAGATATTCAAGGTGCAATCAATGGTGTGAAAAATGGAACTATTGTTTCAAAAAATGCAGAACATGCAACCAGCGCAGAAACCGCAATAACCGCAAGTTCCGCACTTACTTCTGGAACTGCAAACGTTGCAAAAAATGTTTTTAGGCCTAACATTTTGATCAACTCAAATTTTGCGGTAAATCAACGGGGCGGAGTAACTTACACATCAAGCGGTTACACCGTTGATAGGTGGAACATTCAATCAACTTCAACTTTTGTTGTTACTCCAAATTCAAGTGGAAAGATTCGAATCAACAATACTGGTTCTACAAATTTATTCTTTGTTCAATACATTGAAAACTTTGCAGAACTTGCAGGAAAAACACTTTCATATGTTATTAAGGTTGACGGGGTTTGTTACACAAAATCTGAAACCATGCCTGAAACTTTTGTTGGAAACTTAAGCTATGCATCACTCAATGTTCCATTTGGTGTGGTTTATCTTTTCAATTATTCAGATAATAAGTTTGCATTCACTGTTCAAGTCAATGCCGGACAAAACATTCAAATTGAATATGTAAAACTTGAAGTTGGTGCGTTTTCAACAGAATATGTTGCAAAAACTTACAGCGAAGAGCTTAAGGAGTGTCAAAGATATTTCTTTAAAACCAAGATTTATATGAATTTTTTGGCACAAAATGCAACAAAACTTCTTGGAATGATAAACTCTCCAAATGAAATGCGTTCAACTCCAATCTTAAGCTACTCTGGAGAACTATACATTCATGACAAAGATTATTATCAAACAATTACTGGATCAAATTTGGCACTTTCAGAGTATAACAAAGTTTCAAGAAATATGCTATTATCAATCACTGGTAGTGGGTTTTCAACAAACAACTTGTATTATGTTGAAACGGGGATTGCATATCTTTCTTTTGATGCTGAAATAAACTAGATTGCGGAGAAAAATATGGCACGAAAAAAATCTGAAAAAGAACCTTACTATTCAAGCTTTGAAGATGTTCCGCTAGATATTTTTTTGGGAAGGAACACTTCTCTTATGGAAAAGGCGGTTAAAGATCTTCAAAAACTCATTGCGGAAAAGAATGAGCGAGAAAAAAGACTTAAACAATTGAAACTCGACCCTGATATTTTGATTGTTGAAGAAGCAATCAAAAAGATAGGTTATCAAAATGCTTTTCAAAAAAGATATAACGGAAAAGTTATTACGCCCATGCTGGACGAAACTTTGCTGACTCAAAATCTTGGCGAGTTAAACGATATATTTTTTGAAGACACAAGAAATGCTCTTGAAAAATATCTTGATAGTGTTGTTGCAAGTCAAATTGAAAAAAGTTTTTAATTAACATAAAAACACAAAACTCTTAACAAAAGGCGAAAGTTAAAATTTTTCGCCTTTTTTTGTATGGTTTTTTTTATTTATTGACACGGTGATATTTGTTATGTTATTATATTGTAGGTTAATACCCAAAAAGTGCAGGTATGCATTTTTTTTGGGGCTAAATTAGATTACAGGTGACTTTTTATGGAAAATGATTTAATTAGTGTGATTGTTCCAGTCTACAATGTTGAAAAATATCTTGAAAGATGTGTTGAGAGTATTGAGGAAAATACTTACAAAAATCTTGAAGTTATCATTGTTGAAGACGGAAGCACAGACGGCTCAAAAGCTGTAGCAAAAAAACTTGCAGAAAAATATAGCAATATCAAACTCGTTGAGCATGACGAAAACAAAGGTTTGTTTCAAGCTAGAATCACAGGTGTTGAAGCAAGTACTGGAAAATATATTTGTTCAATTGATAGTGATGACCGTGTTTCAAAAGATTGGATTAGAAAACTTTACAGCACACTCACAAAAAACAATGCCGATATTTGTGTTGGTCAATTTTTGTATGAATTTGAAAACGGTGAAATGAGTTATTGCAATCTTGACCCTATGCGTCAACAAATTATGCTGGAAGGTGAACAAGTTCTTGAAAGTTTTTTGACTCAAAAAGGCACACATTATTCATGGTCATTGGTTGCTAACAAAATGTTTACGAGAGAACTTTGGATGAGTGCCATAGACGACTTAAAAGCATTTTCAAAATCAACACCAAAACTTGTTATGTGTGAAGATATTGCTTTTTCATTTACTCTTTGGACACGTGCAAGAAAAGTTTGTAACATTACAAACGGAGCTTACTATTTTTATTTTCAACGTTCCACTGCAAGCACAAAAATTGCTGATAATCGTGAAAAGAACACTGACTATATTGAAAAGGTTGTAAAAGTTTTTGATTTTGGAAAACAACAAGTTAAAAAAGCTGTAGGTGAAAAATATAGTGATTGTATTGAAGTTTGGAAATCTCGTTTTGCAAAAATTCAATATAGAGATATGTCAAAGTTTGATAAAAATTATTATGCCGACCTTATTTGCAAGACATACAAGGTTGACAAAACAGTTCTTGAAAAAGATATTGAAGACGGACTCTATATTGCAAAAACAAAAATTGATATCAATGTTTTTAACTATGAGAAAAATTTAATTGAAACTATTGCAAATCCAAATACAAAGGTTGTAAGTTTTGATATTTTTGATACTCTTGTTGTTCGCCCATTTGCTGAGCCATCACACTTGTTTAAACTTTTGGAGCATAAATACAATGAAGTTTTTGGAATTTCATCTGTTGTTGATTTTGCTCAAATTCGTATTGAAGGGGAACAAAGGTGTAGACTAGATAAAAATCTAAAAAGAACAAACAATGAAGATGTAACTCTTGACGAAATTTATGAATTTATTTCAAAAGAATATAGGCTGGATTTAAAGAAACTTAATGAAATTAAAAATTATGAAGTTGAACTTGAAATTAAACTTTGCACCCGCAGAAATTATATTTACAGCCTTTATGAACTTGCAAAATATCTTGGCAAAACCGTTATCGCAACAAGTGATATGTATCTTTCTCAAGAAGTTATTGAAACAATTTTGAAAAATAATGGCTACGAAATGGGCAGGGTTTTTGTTTCAAATGTTGTTGGTTTATCAAAATGGAATGGAACACTTTATGCTTTTGTTAAAAAAGAATTGGGTGTTAAGGGATCTGAAATGATTCATATTGGCGACAATTGGATTGCCGATGTTTCAAATGCAGATAAAAATGGAATAAAGAGCTTTTTGGTTGAAAAACCAATGGCACTTTATCGTGGAGAAGATCTTTCAATTTATGCTGGAGATATTTTAAATAGTATTTTACATAGTGGAATCAATCATGATTTAAGATGGGTAAGTTATGGATATCTTGGTTACAGTGCAATGGAAGGCTTGATTGCAAACAAACTTTTTGACTCGCCATTTGTTTACTATAACAAAGAAAGCAATTTTAACTGTTCACCTGATGTGATTGGTTACACTGCTCTTGGTCCATATCTTTTTGGTGTTACAAACTGGATCAGACAAAAAGCCGAACAAAACAAGGTGAGAACAATCCACTTTGTTGCTCGTGATGGTTATGTTCCAATGAAAGCTTTTGAAATTTTTAGAAAATACAACAAAAAGCTCCCAACCACAGACTATATTTATGTTTCAAGAAAATCAATGATGTTTGCAGATATTTACAAAAAAGAAGATGTATTCTCATTGACACATAAAATGAACGCAAAAACAACACATTCAAAAATTATCAAATATTTCAGACCATATTTGCAAAACAAGTTTATAAAACTTGATGATTCTGAAATTTTGGAACATTTGGGGCTTAATAAAAATTCAGGTGAAAAATACTTTACAACAATTTTTGAGTTTGAAAGTTTCCTTTCAGAGCTTTTTGATTTAATTGACCAAAAAAAACTTAATGACAACAAAACTGAACTTAAAAATTATTTTTCACAAATTATCAAAAAAGATGATATATTGTTTGATATTGGTTATTCAGGCAGGCAAGAATGTGCTCTTACAAAGTTGTTAGGATTTCCAGTAAATTCGCTTTATGTTCATTCAAATAATGAATATCTTGAAAAAAGACAATCTATTGCACATTTTAAAAATGAATGTTTCTATGATTACAAACAATTCATGACTGGTGTTGTTCGTGAACACGTGTTTATGAAACTTGCGCCATCAACAATTGGTTACAAAAATGTAAATGGAACTCTTGAACCTGTTTTTGAAGAATATAAAATTGATACCGTTACAGAAATTATAACAAAAGAAATGCAAAATGCTGCACTTGACTTTGTTGATGATTATCTTAAAACTTTTGATGGCGTGTTTGATTATATGTATTTCAGAAATCAAGATTTAGCATGGAACTTTGAATATTTCATCACATGGGCTAGAGATTTTGATAAACTCATTATGAATAGCCTTAAATTTGAAGATGATTTGGGTGAAGGAAAAACAACTACCATTTCTGGTTATGATTTTTGGAAAACAGAACTCGATCGTTTGGTTAATAACACAAATATCTATCAAATGTGGAATCAGCCAGCATGGGTTCCTGAAAAAAGAAAAGCAACTTTTAAGCGTAGATGTGCTGACTTTATCTTTCCATATGGAACAAAGAGAAGAGAATTTGCAAAAAAGGTTTATTACAAATTTTTTGCACCATTCCGCAAAAAGAAAAATAAATAACGCAAAATAATTAAAAAAATAATGAAAATTAATAAAAATTTAATCAAATTTGCGAAAAATAAAAACAGGTGGGGTTAATCCATCTGTTTTTTATTTCTTTCAGGTTAAAAATTACGCACTATGCGGCAGAATATGCAAAATACCGCAATAGTCATTTACGCTAGTAAACTCCTATCACGGTATTTTTTTATTCTTTGCCTAGCACATAATTTTTTACCTGAAAGGGAAGTGAAAAAGTCGAATAGAAACAAATACTTTGAATTAAAGTTAGAGAATAAAAACAAGCATGTCATTGCGAGAAAATTGTAAAATTTTCGTGGCAATCTATTCCATTTTATTTATTTCATGTAACAAATAGAGTTATATAACTTACAATTCCAAGCGGCAAAAAATAGTTAAGTAACAAGGCTCAAAAAAATTCTAGGCAGGAGTTTACTAAAATGTAAATAACTGTCTAGAATTTTTTTGAGAAACGAAGTTAATTGACTATTTTTTGCCGCTTGGGGTGGGGTTATTTGTTAGAAGACCCAAACGCGCCTATGCCTCTTTCAGATGCGATTGTTTTGAGTTCGTCGTATGAAATTTTATGTGAAGTTAAAACTGGAACTTCTTGCAAAACAACTTGAGCAACAGCTTTTGTTGCTGGATACAAAATAACATCATTTTTATTATAAGTGTTTCCATTAACTTCAAATATTTCAGGAACGTCTTGGGTAGCAATCTTTGAAATAACAAAAGGTTTTTTGTTTGTGTTGTAGGTCATGATTAACCATTCACCACGATAGCCAGAATCAATAACACCGCCAGATTTTTTGATTCCGAGTTTTGCCATACTTGAGCGTTCTTCAACTTGAGCGTAATACTTTGTTGAAAAAGCGGTTGCAATCCCTGTTGGAACAGGTTTTGTTTCACCTGGTTCAATCACAAAATAATCATCATCAAAGCATGCATAGAAATCATATCCAGCGTCTTCAAGTTTTTTTGAAGGGATAACTGCTCTGTCCTTAACTTTTGAAAAATATATATCATTATCAGTAACGTTTATCATAAAAAATAACTCCTTGTCTTAAACTGTTATAATTATACCATTTTTTCACCCGATAGTCTATTAAAATGCGAAAAATTGTAAATTTTTAAACAAAAAATACAAAATACAAAAATTTAGCTTTTGAAATTTTAAAATGTATAAATTTCATAAAATAAAATATATTTTTACATTTAAACTATAAATTTTGCATAAAAATGTGTAAAAATTTGAATTTTTATAAAAACTCAAATTTTAGTCAAAAACTCAAAAGCATTTGCATGAATTTTAAAATAATGTTAAAATGGCGTTATGAAAAAGAATATTACAAAAATTGTTGGCAACAATTTGACGGCTCTTCGAAAATCTGCTGGTATGAAACAAATTGAAATTGCTAAAAAATTCAATTTTAGTGACAAGACAATTTCGAAATGGGAAAGTGGAGAATCGCTTCCAAGTTTGGATGTTTTGGTAAAACTTTGCGAGTTTTATGGAATAACCCTAAATGATTTGAC
Source organism: uncultured Clostridia bacterium (assembly GCA_934771675.1). Taxonomy (GTDB): domain Bacteria; phylum Bacillota; class Clostridia; order Christensenellales; family UBA1242; genus RGIG1681. The sequence continues at coordinate 6,032 of CAKVMF010000005.1, read as the reverse complement.
CAGTGAAAATTTGGATTGCACTGATGCGACAAATATCAAACCGGTCAACGCAAAAATTGAAAATACAAATAAAATAATCATTACACTTTTGGCGGTTACTTTGGTTTGGATTATTGCAACCATTGCATTTATTTATGCGGAACTTTACACAAATGTAAATCTTTGGATTGCTTTCATTTGGGCTGTTCCAGTGAGTTTTATTGTTGGAATTGTTTTAAACTCAATATGGGGTAAACGCAAAATAAACTTTATTTTAATTTCATTTTTTGTTTGGACGTTGCTTACAGCAATTTATTTGCAAATGCTTGAGTATAATTTGTGGGTGGTTTTTATTTTGGGCATACCATCACAAATAGCAATAATTTTATGGTCAGGTTTAAAATCTAGCAAAAAGAAAAATTAATTTAGAAAAAATAAAATAATTATGCCAGCGATTGCTGGTTCTCTTTTTTTTATTAAAATAATATGATATAATCACTTTGGAGAAATGTATGAAATTTGAAATATGTGTAGCTTCAGGTCTTGAAGCGGTGGCAAAACGTGAACTTGAAAAACTTGGAATTTTTGATTCAAAGGCAATAGATGGAAAAATTGAAGTTGAGGGAGATTATGAACTTCTTGCAACTCTTTCAGTTTGGCTCAGATCTGCCGACAGAATACTTATCAAACTTGCAGAATTTGACTGCTCCGATTTTGATACGCTTTTCAATGAAACAAAAAAGATAGAGTGGGAAGAATGGATTGGTGAAGATGCTTGTGTTTTGATGAATGGAAATTGTTTTAAAAGCAGGCTTATGGCAATAAAAGTTTCAGGTGGGGTTATCAAAAAAGCGATAATGAGTAGGCTTGAAAAAGTTTACCGCAAAAGATTGCGTGAAACTGGAAGAGAAGTAACTGTTTACTTTAGCATTGTGAATAACAAATGTGAGATTTGTTTGGATGCATCAGGTGATGGGCTTCACAAACGTGGCTACAGAAAAATCACTTACACCGCTCCGCTCAAGGAAACACTTGCGGCAGGCATTGTTTTGCTTTCAATTTTTAAAGGTGACAAACCTATGGCAGACTTGTTTTGCGGAAGTGGAACAATAGCTATTGAATCTGCTTTGATTGCTCGAAATATTGCGCCAAATTTGAAGCGACATTTTGCGTTTGAAAACTTTGTGAATTATCAAAAAGGAATACTTGAAAATGTAAAAAATTTCGCAAAAACTCAAGAAATTGACATTTTGCCTAATATTTTTGCTAGTGATATAAATCCTGAAGCAATTGAACTTGCAAAACAAAATGCAAAAAATGCAGGTGTTGAAAAATATATTCATTTTTTAGTTTTGGACATGAAAAATTTTGTTCCAAATGATGATTATGGTGTGATCATATCAAACCCACCATATGGTGAAAGACTCGGCACAAAAAATGAGGTTTCAAAGTTAAACACAGACTTTTTTAAAATGCTAAAAAAGTATCCAACTTGGAGTGCATATTACTTGACCGATGAAAAAAATCTTGAAAATCTTATTGGTAGAAAAGCAGATAAAAAACGTAAACTTTACAATGCTCGAATTGAATGCAATTTATATTCTTTTCTTGGCACAAAGCCACCAAAGAAAGTTGCCTCAGCTGAAGAAAAATAAAAAGCAAATTATATGGAATAGACCCTCACGTCGTGCATCCGCGCTCCTCAGGGTGACATGCTTGATAAGGGAATAGACCCTCACGTCGTGCTATCGCACTCCTCAGGGCGACATGCTGATTATTTACTAGCAAAAACTTTGAATTAAAGTGTTATAATAAAAAAGAGCATTTAATGATTTTGCTATGGTGGTGATTTTGTTTCAGTCTTTGATTTTTGTTTGACAGTTATTTTTTTATCTTTATAATTATTAATATAAACCATTTTGGGCGATAATAAATATACCGACAGGAATTCTATTTTGGCAGGTGAAATATGTCTAAGATTTTTATTGAAAAAAAAGAAATTAAATTTAAGGTTCAAGAAACTATCGAAAACACATCTTTTGATATTGTTGATGGCTCTTACGTTGAAAACACAACCCTTCAAAGAAAGTATGTTTCAGATATCTATTCATACCTTGATTTTAACGTGCTCTTTGCGATGGAAAACCTTTTTGATGAATATTACACAAAAATTATTCTCTTCAATGACGAGAAAAAGATTGGTTACAATCTTGTGAGTTTATCATCAAATCTTGATATTTCTGTTAAGCGTGTTTCTCCAAAAAATTTCTTAATTTTGGGTATTAACAAAGATCAAGAAACTCAAGGACAGGCAAGTTTCTGTTCACTTCAACCTGATGGTTCTGTTAATGAAGTTACTGTTAATTTCAACTATATCAACCAATACAAAGTTATTGAGCAAAAATATTTTCTTTTGAATTACATCGAAGTTTTTGACGATGGCGACGGTTCTTCAAAGTCTTACGGAAACACCGTTGCGGTTTACCGTGAAGATGGTTCAATTTTGAAAATTTTGATTGATGAAAGGCTTAATCAAAAACGTGATTTGGTTTGCGAAATTGATGATGGAATGCTTCTTATTTATTACAAAGACGATGGCTCTGTTGTTAAAAAAATCAGCATAACAGATATTTTGGTTTCAAAGTAAAACTTGAAGTTAAACAAATCAAACAAAAATCAAACTTGACAGTAAAAACAAACACAAATAAATGTTAATTTTTGTTGAATTTAAATCTTATTTATTTTATATTTTTCAAAAATGTTTAGTTGTTTGACAAGCTCATTTGATAACATGTCCCAAGTTTAAAATTTTTGGATTGGAAAACAAAAAATATTCCAATCCATTTTTTTTGACAAAATTTTAATTTTTTTTATTTTTTAATTATTTTTATTTGATTTATTTTATATGTTTTGATAAAATGTTATCTATAAGTAGTAGGTGCTTAAAATATTGCTTTACAAAAAATTTTTATAAGGAAGTAAAATTATGTCAGATTTAGAACAATATGGCGAAAATGAAATGGAAACTGCAACCCCTGAAACTCATGGAACTCAGGCTAGCGGCGAGTTCACAAGAATCATTGGTCTTGATGTTGCAAACTCAACACTCAAAATTTGGACTGACGAACTCAATTTAAAGTATGTTAACACAATTAGACAAATCAACGATGCTGGTCTTGTTTATTCATTCAAAACAGACTATCAAATGTATGTTTATGACAAGGCGGTTTATGAAGTTGGTGTTGTTTCTGCTTCTGGTTCTGGCGGCCGTGGAATTTCTAGATATGGCTCAGAACAATACAAAATTGAAGCATTGATTGGTATCACAGCATGTCTTAAAGAACTCCCTGATCTTAGTGATCACGAAGTTTTGAGAGTTGTTACTGGTGTTCCATCATCTCTCGCTAAAAACCAAAAAGTTATCTCACAAATCAAACAAATGCTTACAGGCGTCCATGAAGTTAAGTCTGTAACTTGGGAAAGTGTTAAACCAATCACTTTTGAAATCAGAGAAGTTATTGTTGTTCCACAACCACTTGGAACAATGTATGATTATGTCTATGATCCAGAAGCTGATGCTCTTAACGAAAAACTTCTTGACCAAAGAGCTATCGTTATTGATATCGGTTGGGGAACAACTGATATTGCTATTCTTGAAACAGCAAGAGTTCGTTCAACATTCAGTTTTGATATCGGAACTTCTGATTACATTTCAGACCTTCAAGAAGATGTTAACAGCAATGTTCCTGAAGCAAGCATTTTCTCGCTTTCTCCACACGAACTTGATTTGAGCCTTCTTGAATCTCCTGTTGTTGAAACTCCATTTGGTCAATATGACCTTTCAGCATACATTGAAAAACACACAAAAGCACAAGCTAAACGTGTTTATCAAGAAGTTATGGGTCTTGGTCTTGAATTTAACAAATTCTACAAGATTATTCTCACCGGTGGTGGTGCTCTTTTATATGAAAAGTATTTAAGAGAATTTTTCAATGATCCACGTCTTGTTATCCAAAACAACGCCGTTATGGCAAACTGCCGTGGATTCTGGCTACTTGGAAATTATTAATAAATAGGGGCATTCATGATGACAATAAACGAATTAGAACAAGGATTGAGAAATTTAATCGCCACACAGCCTATGGTTACCGCAGGTCCAGTTGGCGAAGTTGTCAACTGCGTGCTCTCAATGATTGATGCGTTTAGAAACTTGTCTTTCAAAATTCAATCCTATCCAGCACAAGACGTTTTGAAATTCAACATGCTTAATGAATCTCAAAAACTTGAAAATAATTTTTCAAACTGGGTATGTCAAGTTATGCAAGAACGTGGCATCAATCTCATGCTATATATCCCAAGAAATCAACCACAAATGGCACCTATGGTAAATCAATATGGAATGATTACAAATCAACCAATTGACCAAAGCATGATGATGGGGCAAATGATGTATCAAGCAGCTCCACAACAAAACATGGGTATGATGAATCAAATGGCACAACCAGTTCAAATGATGCCTCAAGGTGGCTACAATCAAATGCAACCAACAATGCAAATGATGGGACAGCAACCAGTTCAACCAAACGGAAGAGCTCCAAGACGTCAAGCAGCAACATTCCCAGGCTATGGAAATCAAGCCGCTCCAACTAGACTTGAGCCAAACTCAAACCCAATGATGCGTCCGCAAGCCGCATCACAAACAAAAATCAAAACATCTCCAAAGGTTAGTGCAGCACAACCAGAAATGCACCGCAGTTCAGATCAAAATATTCAAATGGCACCGGCAACAAGTCCAGCCGAAGAAATGATGAGTGGTGGATCAATTGATGTTGACGCAACAAAACCAGGCGGCGGAAAAGCTGCTGGAAGAGATTATTTGATGGAACTTTTAAAGAAATAAAATCAAAAATATTTAACATCAAAGCTTTTAATATAAAGAAAGGACTAGGTAGAATTACCTAGTCCTTTTTTATGTTTTCATATATTTTTATATATTGCTCAAAATAACCATATTGTTGTTAGCACTTTATTTTTATAAGTAGGACAATAAAATTAGCATGTCATTGCGAGAAGTCCGTAAGGACGCCGTGGCAATCTTTAGCCTTAAAAAAATAATATGGTAATGGTGGAATATATACATACTCGACGCATACGTGAGTCTAAAAGGAATAGACCCTCACGTCGCCACGAGGGAAAAATACAGCAATAAAGTGCGTCATATAAAAAATCCCCAGACAATCATTTACGTTTTAGTAAACTCATGCCTGGGGATTTTTCTATTCCTTCTTTCTTACAATATTTTTCCCTCGTGGGGTTGCACCCTTCACTCCTCAGGGCGACATGCTTTTTTATATTTTTATTAAAAAGCATTTTGAATAAAAGTAAGGTAATAATCGCTTATGTGTTAACCAAGAGCAACATCAAGAATCATCATAAGCAAAAATCCAACAACAAAACTAATGGTCGACCAGTTTGTATGTTCGCCGTTTTGAGATTCTGGAATGAGTTCTTCAATAACAACATAAATCATTGCACCTGCCGCAAATGACAAAAGGTAAGGTAAGATTGGTGTGATTATGCTTGTTAAAAGAATAGTTATCACTGCAAAAATCGGTTCAACAATTCCTGATAACATTCCATAAAAGAATGCTTTTGGTTTTGAAAACCCTTCACCCTTGAGTGGCATTGAAATGATAGCCCCTTCTGGCATATTTTGAATAGCAATACCAATTGAAAGAACAAGTGCTGCGGTCATGGTTATTCCTGAACTTCCATAATATGCTCCAGCAAGGGCAACACCGACAGCCATGCCTTCAGGAATATTGTGAAGAGTGACCGCAAAAACGAGCATTGTTGTTTTTTTGAGTTTGCTTTGCACACCTTCTGGTTTTTCGCTTCTAACGTGAAGGTGTGGAATGATTGAATCTAAAATTAGCAAAAACAAAACGCCCAGTGCAATTCCGACGGCGGCAGGAACAAACGACCATTTTCCCATATCGCTTGATTGTTCAATTGATGGAATGATAAGTGACCAAACTGAAGCAGCAATCATT
>CAKVMF010000004.1 GCA_934771675.1 uncultured Clostridia bacterium | reverse complement strand
ACAACAACTTGTGTTAATATGGCTTCATTTATGGCTTTGATGGGGAAACGAGTTCTTTTGGTTGATCTTGACCCTCAAGGAAATGCTACAAGTAATTTGGGTTTTGAAAAAAGCAGTAAGGTAAATTCAATCTATCAAGTTATGTCTGAAGAAAAATCAGTTCAAGAAGCAATTTATGAAACAAAAATCAAAAATCTTTCAATTATTCCAGCAAATATTGATCTGGCTGGTGTTGAAGTTGAGCTTGTTTATATGAAATCTAGGGAATATGTTGTTAAGAAAATTTTTGACCAAGTTAAAAATAGTTATGATTATATAACAATAGATTGTCCTCCAAGTTTGGGGTTGCTTACAATTAATGCTTTTACGGCTTCAGATGCTGTTATAATTCCTATTCAATGTGAATTTTTTGCTCTTGAAGGTTTAAGTCAACTTATGAACACTGTTAGACTTGTTAAAAAGAAACTCAATCCAGATATTGAAATTGATGGTGTTGTTTTAACAATGCGTGATTCACGTAGCAATTTAGGAAAGCAGGTTGCTGGTGAAATTTCAAAATTCTTTGCTGATTCGATTTTTGAAACAACTATACCAAGGAATGTTCGTTTAGCTGAATCTCCAAGTTACGGTGAGCCTATTTGTTTGTATGATAAATCTTGTGTTGGTGCAAAGGCCTACAAAGCTTTAACTGAAGAGTATTTCGATAGAAGAAAAGAGAAGTATATCAAAATTTAAAAAATCGCAAAAAATATGTATTTAATTATGAAAAAATACATATAAAATTTAAAAATATTAAAAATTATTATTTTATTAATAAAAAATTATTTAAAAATTTATTTTTTATGGAGTTTAGTATGAAAAGAGGTTTAGGAAGGGGGCTTGATTCACTTTTTGGTGGTTTGGAGGAAGAAGAAGTTGAAGAAAAACCTGTTGAGGTGAAAGAAGTTACCAAAGAAGTGGTTGTTAATGAGCCAAAAGAGATTGATATGGGGCTTATTGATAGAAATCCAGAACAACCACGTAAGATTTTTGATGAAGATGCACTCAATGATTTGGCTGCATCAATCAAAATTCATGGTGTAATTCAGCCAATTATTGTTAAAGAAGTTGATGGTAGATATATTATTATTGCTGGTGAACGTCGTTGGAGAGCTTCTAGAATTGCTGGGTTAAAAACAATTCCTTGTATTGTTAAAGATTATTCAAAACAAGAAATTAGTGAGATTGCTATCATTGAAAACTTGCAAAGAGAAGATTTAAACGCGATTGAATCTGCAAGAGCTATAAAAAATCTTATGAGTGATTACAATTTAACTCAAGATGAAGTTGCTGATAAGATAGGAAAAAGTAGACCTGCAGTTGCAAATACTCTAAGATTGTTGTTTTTGCCAGAACAAATCATAGCTTTGGTTGAATCTAACAAGCTTTCTGCTGGACATGCTCGTGCATTGCTTGCACTTGATAATCCTTCAAAACAAAAAGAGCTTGCAGTTATGATTATTGAAAAGGGTTTAAGTGTTCGTGATACTGAAAATATCATCAAAAATATTGGAAAACCACAAAAACAACCAACAGTTCAACCTGAAAAGAGTTTGGAACTTAAAGATTTTGAAAGTCGCATAAAAAGATTGCTTTCAACTAGTGTTCAAATTAAGGGTAATGACAAGAAGGGTAGAATTGTTATTGATTATTACTCTCTTGATGATTTAAATAGAATTTATGATATATTAAATAAATAATAAATAATTAATTTAAAAATAATTTCAAAATTTCATAAAAACTGAAAATATGGGCATTTGCCCATATTTTTTTATTGTTTCACGTGAAACTAGTTTTGAATCTTTTCTTATTGTTTCACGTGAAACTTTTGCATATAAATTTCTATTTGTAAAAGAAGTGATTATTTATGATAATTTATGTTTCACGTGAAACGCGTGGCAAATAACATTCTTTATCTTTAATGAATATACTTGAATAATTAATGTTCCACGTGAAACACTGTGTTATGTCATACTTGTTATATCATTGTTCAATTATAGTTTGTTATAGTATATAGTCTATGATTGATTGTGTTTTAATATTGTTTATATATGTTTGTTCCATGTGAAACATATGAAAATACTCATTATTTTAAATATAATATTTTAATCATAATTAATTGAATGTTTCACGTTAAACATTGTGGGGCGTCGAATAAATAATAAAAGATATGTTGTTTCACGTGAAACAAGACTAGATTGAGTCGAAAAGTATCTGTATATATGTTAAAATGTTTCACGTGGAACATTGAGTGAAAGAAAAGTGGTATTTTAAAGAAATTGTAATGTTTTGGTTTTGTATGCAAAGCTTATATCATATTTAGTGTGTTTGTTTCACGTGAAACTATTATTCTATTGAAAACAGTATACGAATAAGTGATGTTATGATGTTTCACGTGGAACAAATTGAAAATTTGAAGAAAATTAATAATAGAATAGGGATGATTAGGAAATAGATATAATCTAACTGGATATGGTTATGGTGTATTATTATTAATAAATTAAGAAATAAAAACGCAAAAATAAGAAAAAATTCAACCTATTTGGTTGAATTTTTAATATTGGCATATTTTGTTAATCTTGACAGATTTAATTTATTTTTTTGTGTTAATGTTTAAATATTGCATTTGCTAAATCATTAAAGTTCAGGAAATTGTCGAAAAATGAATTTATTGTGCTATATATCATTTTTCCAAAGAAAGATGAATTTATATAAGCTATAACACTGTTCATGAAACTAAATGGGCTAAGCAATTTGATAATTAAACAAAATCCAATCAAAACCATAAAGCAACGAAGAATTCCATATAATGAGCCAAGTGTGTTATCAACAATTTTGATAAATCCAATAGAACGAAGTTTGTTTGCAATAAATCTAAAAAGTAGAACTAACAGAAACAACAATACCATTGATGTAATAAATGCGATGATTGTTGAAAAGAATGTTGCGTAAGACTGTGAAACGATATCTCCAAGAGTTCTTGATTCTAGGCCACTTTCATGGAGTTTTGTGTAGAGATTATCATTATTGATATAAAAATTGAAAAGATTTTTTGAAATTGCTGGAAGATTACCTTTATTTAATGTTTCGCTAACAAATGGTTTAAGATAAGGCTCTTCAATTGAGAGTAGGTTAACACCAAAATCACTTGAAGCTGAAAGTAGTTTTGCTGAATATGAGCCAGCAATTGCGCCACTTAAGCCGAATATCTTATCAAAAAGCATCCTTATTGGATTGCATAAAAAGAAACTCAAAAACGCATTCAGGCCTAAGGTGAAATTTGCAAGCATTTGAGTCATAAAACCTTGCTTTATGCCGATGATAACGAATATTATTAGAAAAATAATTATTCCTAGGTCTAACCAGTTCATAATTCAACCCCTTTATATGTATATATTATATTATAAATTTAAAAATTAGTCTATAATTATAGTAGAATTTTTAATCATTATTTTAAAATCTTTTGTGTAATTACAAAAATTGACGATAAAAACCATTGATTAAATCTCAACTAAATGTTAAAATAATGAAAGTAAAAAATGGAGGCAAATAATGAGTGATTTAGAAAATAAAAACCGTGATGCAAAAATGAAACAACAAAAAAGCACCTTTATTCGAAATATGATAATTTGCTTTGCTGTCATTTTGATTTTTACACTTGTGTTTTGGATAGTTTCAAGAAGTGTGTCGGGAACTGAAATTTCATACAACGACTTCCAAACATCTCTTGAAAATGGAAATGTAAAAGAAATTGATTTTAACCAACAAAAAATTCAGGTTTATTACACAAACGGTGAAGCACATTGGCTTTATAACAGAAATAGTGCTGAAAACACCATTTTGGCAACAATTAATTCAATGTTCGATGGAACATTTATGGTAAATGGCGTGCCATATGACAAACCTATTCCAAAAGTTGTTTTTGGAACAACCACAACAATTTCAATATTAAGCATACTTTATCCAATTGTTTCAATTGCGATATTAATCATTGTTATTGTGATGGTTATGAGGCAGGTTCGTGGTGCAAACAACAAGAGTTTTGATTTTGTCAAAAGTAGAGCAAGAATTTATCCTAGCAAAACAAAATTTACAGATGTTGCTGGTGCTGACGAAGAAAAGGCTGAACTTGAAGATGTTGTAGACTTTTTGAAAAATCCAAACAAATATATAGAACTTGGGGCAAAGATTCCAAAAGGAGTGCTTTTGGTTGGACCTCCAGGAACTGGAAAAACCTTGCTTGCTAGAGCTGTTGCAGGCGAAGCAAATGTGCCATTCTTCACAATAAGTGGTTCTGACTTTATGGAATTGTTTGTTGGTGTTGGTGCATCAAGAGTTAGAGATTTGTTTGAAAATGCAAAAAAAGCAAAGCCATGTATCATCTTTATTGATGAAATTGATGCGGTTGGACGTCAACGTGGTGCAGGCCTTGGTGGCGGAAATGATGAAAGAGAACAAACACTTAACCAATTGCTTGTTCAAATGGACGGATTTGAAGACAATGAAGGTATAATTGTTATGGCGGCAACAAACCGTGTTGATATTCTTGATCCAGCACTTTTAAGACCTGGTAGATTTGATAGACGTGTAAATATCTCAATCCCTGATATTAAGGGAAGAGAAGCAATCTTGAAAGTTCATGCAAGAAATAAACCACTTGATGAAAAAGTTGATTTGAAAACTATTGCAAGAATAACATCAGGATTTACAGGCGCTGAAATTGAAAATCTTTTAAATGAATCAGCAATCTTAACAGCAAAAGAAAACAGAAAGAAAATTACAGAAGAAGATATTCAAAAATCAATAATGAAAGTTACACTTGGACCACAAAAACGTAGCCGTGTTATTGATGAAAAAGACAAACTTGACACAGCAATCCATGAATCAGGACACGCACTTATTTCAAAACTTGCAAAAGAAAAGAGTCCTGTTCACGAAGTTTCAATTATTCCACGTGGCGGTGCTGGTGGTTACACACTTTCAACCGACGACGATTCAACAGTTTACTTTAAAGAAAAACTCCTTTGCAAAATTCAAATGCTTCTTGGTGGTATCACAGCTGAAAAACTCTATGTTGGTGATATCTCAACTGGAGCATCAAATGACCTTAAACGTGCAAGCAATATTGCAAGACGTATGGTTACCGAATGGGGTATGAGTAGTGAAGTTGGAATGGTTTATTGTGGAAGCGATGATGAAGTATTTATTGGTAGATCATATCAAGAAAGAATGCCATATAGTGAAAACCAAGCCGCAAGAATTGATGAAGAAGTTAAAAAGATTATTGATTCATGTGCAAAAGAAACAGAAAGACTTTTGACTGAAAATAAAGATAAACTCATGACAATGGCAAATGTGTTGCTTGAAAAAGAAACCATTTATGCTGAAGAAGTTGATATGATATTGAGCGGCAAGTCAAAAGAAGAAATCATTGCGTATATTGACTCAAAAGACGCTAAAGAAAATAAACCAAAAGATGATAATACTTTAGCGGGCGAAAGTGAAAAAACTAAAGAAGAATCAAAAGTTAATGAATATGATGAATTAAGAGAAAATCTTAAAAAATCTGAGAAAATTGACAAAAATGATGTGGAAATTCTTGACGAATTGTTAAAAATTGCAGAAATTCGTGAAAAGAACCTTGCTGAAAATAAAGAAAATAATGACAGAAAATCAGAAATAATTAAAGAAAAATCTTCTGATGAAGAAAATGAGCCAGGTTCAAGCGAAGCAAAAACTGAAGTAGTTGAAGAAACAAAGGCTGAAGAGAAACCAAATGCTAGAAAAACAAAAACTACAAGTTCGTCAAAAGCAACAAAATCATCAACTGCAGCAAAAAAGACAGCTACAAACAAGACAACAAAAAAGTCTGAAAAAAAAGAATCTGAAACAGATTCATCAAATGAAAGTAAATAAAATAATAAAAACAAAAGCTCATTTTTAGATGATTCCTAAAATTGGGCTTTTTTGTTTGATAGATTATTTATGATTCTTGACAAAAGCGGGAAATTTGTTATACTTAAAAGGTAGAAATAAGGGGGCGTTGATGAAAAAAGTCTTTGTTTATATTTCAATAGCAATGATGGTGACTATGGTCGTTTTTATTAGCGTTCTTTGTTTTGTTAAAAAGAATGTTCCAATTGACTATGTTTCTCCATATCAAGTGAATGTTTTTAACCACTCAATTTCAAGCACTATTTTGAAAGAAAAAGATAAAAATTATAGCAAAGTTTTGAGCGGGGTTAATGACATAACAAATGTTTCAATCTTTAATCGATTAATTCATGGTGGTGACCTGAATGAAAAAATTTATATTGATATGGATGAAAAATACACCAAATACAACAGTGATATCAAAAAAGATAACATTGCAATTGAAATGATTTTTGATAAAGAACAAGACACAGTCGTTTGGTATAACGGAAGCAGTAGAGTTATTTCATACTTCAGTTTGATTTATATCATTCCAGATTTCAAAAATCCAAGTGAAGTTATCGTTTATTATTCAACATCAAATGGTGACACTCGTGAAAAATTGTATAGCGAATGCAATCCAATGATTATTTATGGTTCAACAAGAAACTTTGTTAACTTTGCAAAAAATATCATTGCAGCAAGCTAGTTTCACATTTTTTAAGGCATAATCACGGCAATTAATTTGCTGTGATTTTTTTTGTTATTTTTTATTAATTTCTTTATAATTTTTAAAAATTTTATAGAATTTCAGTATAATTTGTCAAATTTTGCAGAAAATAAGAGTATCAATTCAAATAAAGGAGTGAATATGAAAACAATCAAATCTATGAAAAAAACAACAAAAGACTGCGGTGGTTCTAAAAATTGTGGCGGTTCAAAGAATTCTTTGAAAAAGACTGTTAAAGATTGTGGCGGTGCTAAAAATTCAACAAAGAAAACCGTTAAAGACTGCGGTGGTTCAAAAAAGTGCTGCGGCAGAACAAAATAAAAGTTAACCGTAGATAGTAACTTGCAAGATTAATAAAATTGTCTTGCAAAAAAATACCATGTAGAAAATTTAAAGTGAATTTCTACATGGTATTTTTTAATGCTTGATTAATGGCTTAACCTAAATACAAATAGTTGTAGGTTAAAACAGCGATTCCGAGTGCAAAAAGATAGATTGAAAAATATATGAATTTGTTGTTTTTGAGAAGTTTGAGAGTTAGTTTAAGTGAAATCATTGAAATGATGAATGTTAAGACAAATGCAAAAATACAAAGCCAAATTGAAAGTGATGAAAATGCGTTTGTTGTGGTTGGCGAGCGAAATAGTTTGATAAGTTCAAATGCAAAACCGCCAACAATGATTGGAATACTTAACAGAAAGCTATATTCTGCGGATTTTTCTTCGCTGTTTCCAGCAAGAATGAGTGATGAAATTGTGCTGCCTGATCTTGAAATTCCCGGCAAAACAGCAATACCTTGAACGAGCCCCACAAGAATGGCACTTTTTGTTCCAACACTATCTGGGTTAATGTTTGCGGATTTTTTTTGAAAAATGTAAGTGATAAGTAAAAGAATTGCAGTGGCGATAAAACAAAAACCATAAATTTTTGTGATGTGGTTTTGAACTGGCAAAAATTCATAAGCAAATGCAAAAATGAGGGTGATGAGTGTTGAAAGAATCAATTTGTAAGTTAAAGGTTGAAAAGGTTTCTTCAAAAGATTCCACAATATCTTGCGGTAAACTATTATAACAGCGAGCAAGGTTGCTATATGCAAAAACAAATTCAAAAGCAAAATATCACCTTCAATTCCAAACAATTGTTCTGCAAAAAGCAAATGTCCGCTGCTTGATATTGGCAAAAACTCGGACAATCCCTGAATTAAACATAGCAAACACAAAACTAAAAAACTCATAAAACACCCACAAAAATTAAATCTATATTGTTATTATATTTTTTATCGGCATAAATTATATGTTTTTGACTTTATTTTTTTTGTTAAATAATATATAATAATGGCTGTTAGGGGGAAAAGAATATGGAACTTGGAGTTGTTGGACTTCCAAACGTTGGCAAAAGCACTCTTTTTAATGCAATAACAAAAGTTGGGGCAGAAGTTGCAAACTATCCATTTTGCACAATAGAGCCAAATGTTGGAGTTGTTCCAGTGCCAGATGAAAGACTTACAGTTTTGGGAAAAATGTATAACACTCAAAAAATTACACCTGCCGTTTTGAAGTTTGTTGATATTGCGGGACTTGTTAAAGGTGCTTCACGTGGCGAAGGTTTGGGAAATAAATTTTTGGGAGCAATTCGTGAATGTGATGCAATTGTTCATGTTGTTAGATGTTTTGATGATAGCAATATCACACACGTTGATGGAAGTATTGATCCAATTCGTGATATTGAAACAATAAACACAGAACTTGCGCTTGCTGATCTTGATACCGTTAATGCAAAATTTGTTAAAGTTGAAAAGGCTGTTAAACAAGGAAGCAAAGAGCTTGCCTCTGAACTTGAGCTTTTGAAACGCATGGTTGAACTTTTAAATGAAGGTAAACCTGCACGTTTGGCTATCAAAAATGAAGATGAACAAAAGATTGCAAGTGGTTACTTTTTGCTTACAACAAAGCCAGTAATTTATGCTTGCAATATTTCTGAAAATGATATTTCAAAAAATGAAGATGATATTTCATATGTTCAAAAGGTAAAAGAATATGCAAAAAATGAAAACGCAAAAGTTTTGGTTATTTGTGCAAAGATTGAACAAGAACTCAGCGAACTTGAAGAAGATGAAAAACAAATGTTTTTGGATGACCTTGGCTTGAAGTCTAGCGGGCTTGAAAGAATAATTAAGATTGGTTATGAAACACTTGGTCAAATTTCATATCTCACTGCTGGTGAAAAAGAAGTTAGAGCTTGGACAATTTTGAAAGGAACAAAAGCACCTGGTGCTGCTGGAAAAATTCATTCAGATTTTGAAAAAGGATTTATCAGAGCCGATGTTGTTTCGTATGACAATTTGGTTGCCTTTGGATCATACAACGCTGCAAAAGAAGCTGGAAAAGTTCGCAGTGAAGGAAAGGACTATGTTGTTCAAGATGGCGATGTAATGCTGTTTAAGTTTAACGTTTAATTTTTTATTCAAAATGTAAAAATTTTTCAAATTTTAATCAAAAAATACAATTTTAAGAAAAAATATCAAAAATGCTTTGAATTACTCAAAGCATTTTTTTATGGAAAGCCCTATACAATTTTTTGAATAGTTCCAGAAGAAATGTAGAGAGTCTTTTTGAATAGTGAAGCAAACTCATCGCTTTTTGAAAACAGCAAAAGGCTTTTTGTTTTTGAGATATAGCGAATAATCTTTTTAAGTTTTTCATGGTCAGATAATGTGAAGTTTTCAGGGTATCCAAAAATTGCAATAATTTGTGAGCCACTTAAGTAACTTCGAAGAATTGAAAGAAAATACAAAAGATTTTTATTTGTTTTGACTGGCACGGTTGAGTTTATTTTTCTCGGCAGGCGATTGATTTCGTCTGTAAGCCCAAAAGCTTTAATTCCATTGTAAATTTTTGTTCTGTTTTCACAAACAATATGCAAGTTTTCAAAAATGGAAACATCAAAAAACTTTGAATCTTCTTTTGCAAATGAGATTAGCTTTGAATAAGTTTCGGATTGAATATCAAAAATATTTTTGTCGTCAATAAATATTGAACCGGATGTTGGTTTTAGTTTTCGTTGGAGCATATTAAAAATTTGCTCTATGCCTGAATCGTGCGCTCCAACAAAAAGAGCGTTTGAATGAAACGGAATTTGAAAGTTTAGATTTTTGATTTTTATTTCTGTCTTTTGCTCGAGATTTGTGCGGTAAAAAGTTAAGTTGAAAGTGTCAAAGGCGAGTGAATGATTTTGCGCAGCTGCGGGTGATTGAAATTTTAAGGCGTCAAGTTCTAAAAGAGTGTTGTCAACTTCACCAATTTCTGCAAAGATTTCAAAAAATTCAATTAGGTTCTGTGCGCTGCTTGTTAAGTATGGCGTAAGCACAAGATACACTGGAAGGGTGAGCTCGGTTGACATAACAAGATTGATTAGATAGATTGTTAGTCCGAAAACTGTTGATTTCAATATAAGAGAAATGATATTGTTGTTCAAAAAATATAGTCCAGTGATTTGGTTTGTGGTTTTTATGTTGCCTTCAACAAGACTAAAATATTTGTCTTTCAAAGCGATTTCAACATTAAAGCCTTGTTCTTCATCGCTTCCATTTTTGATAGAGTTGAAAAGCTCAAGAGTTTTGTTTTGATTGTTGCCATAAAGCTTGCTATTTTGTTTGATTTTTGAGTCAGAGAGATTTAAAAAGATATAGGTCGTTATGCTGACTCCAAGCAGAATTATTGCAATAAGATAGTTGTAATAGAATATAATTGAAAGTAAGATGACTGATTTTATGAAAAAACAAATTTTGTAAAGAAGCTCGTGATTGAACGCTATGAGTTTGTCAATACCGCTTAAAACCGAAAGCGAAATGGATGAAAGATTTTTGTTTGCTCGAACGTTTTGATAAAGATATTCGTGCAGGTTTCGGGTCATTTGTTTTCGGACAAAAATACTAACGATGTTGTAGGCGAGATAAAGAGCTGTGCTTGCCAAAATGATTATAAAGTTTATCCACAAAAAGTGTTTTGCTCCAGCATAATCAAAAACCGTTAATGCGGTGATTAACTTTGCAGAAAAAACAGGTGTTAAAATTGAAAGAATTGCAGGAATCAAAAGTGCAACAAACTGCAAAATAATAAGTCCTTTTTTAACCTGAATTTGTGAGTAATACCTCTTTAGGGTTTTAAAAGTTTTTGGCATCTATGCTTTCTCCCCGAAAAATGCTTATTTTTTCAAGTAAAATTCATAAAATTTTATTGAAATATGCGAAAAAATTAGTTATAATCATATTGTTAACAAAAATTATAATTTAATTCGCTTGAAAAACTTTATTAAGAATAAAAACAATTCTTTTGACTAAAATTTAATTGATAATGTTAACGGTTATTTTTTTGTCAAAATGAAAGGAGTAAAAAATGAGTTTGGTAACAATTTTAACATTAGTTGTGTCGGCACTTTTATTTTTCGGACTTGCTATTGGACTTCTTAGGGGATGGGTGAAATCATTAACGAGATTTATCATTGCATTAGTTTCGTTTTTTGTTGCACTTTTTGTTTCGCCTGCAATTGCTTCATCGTTCATTGCAAAAAATGCAGACGGTTCAGTTTTGACAGTGCTTGGTAGACAAATTGATTTTAAAGAGATTGTTGAATCTTTTATTTCAAACCAAGATGTTACAAATGATATTTTTGCATCAAACTCAACAACTAATGACCTTGCAGTTTCACTCATGAAGATCGCTGCAAACATTGGACTCTTTTTGTTAGTCTTCTTTTTGATTATGATTGTATCACTTATTGTTTACTGGATTGTGTTTGGTGTTATTTATGCAAAAAATAAAAGAAGGGGTGACCTTAAACCTAAAAAAGTTGGCAACCGTTTAATCGGTGGGGGACTTGGAATTCTAACAATGGTTATTGTTGGATTTGTTGTTATGCTTCCTGCCTTTGGTGTTATGAATATCTGCGACAAGTTTTTGGAAAATCAAGAGACTTCAAGTGAACTTGAAAGCGCAAGTGCTTATTCACCAAACGGATTTATGTGTTCAAACCTTTATTACACCGAAGATGAAAAAATTGGCAAAGTTGAAGGCTATGTTGAAAAATATGCCGCAATCAGAAAAGAATACAATTCTTCTTCAGTTGGAACGGTGTTTAATGCTCTTGGCATAAGCTCACTTGGTGAAAGAAGTTTCAACTATTTAACAAATGTAAAAACCGATGATTTGAATGTTAATCTTACTGATGAATTTGTTTCGATGATTCATGTTTATAATGCTTACAAAAAGAATTTCGTTGGCAAAACCTTTGATATTAAAAACAACGACAGCATTGAAGGGCTCAAAGAAATTTATGTTCAGGCAAAAAACAGTGAAATTTTGAAAAGTTACATCACAGAACTTATTCCAAAGTTTGTTGAAAGATGGTCAAATGATGAAGCTTTCCTTGGAATCAAAAATCCAGTCGCAACAACCGACAAGTATTACAAAGTTTTCAATGATGTTTTGCAAGTGTTTGTTACTGAAGACATCAACAGAATTTCAAGCAATTTGTTTGCAATTCTTAACGTTTTGAAAGTTGCAAACAACAATGAATTATTGCAAGCAATTGTTGACCAACAAATTCCACTTTCAGATTATCTTGAAACAAACACAACTTTTGTTAATGATGCAATGATTCAACTTTCATCAACAAACGAACTTCGTGACAAACTTCCAACTGTTATGAATGATGTTATTGAACTTTTATACAGAGAAGTTGTTGACCCTGAAGCAAGCTTTGAGGCAAATGAACTTACCAATGCTGAAAAAGAATCAATTGTTTGGGAACATGAAGCCGCAACAATGCAAACCTTGACAAACAAACTTATGTCAGTTTATTCAAAAACAAAAGATGCAACTTCAAATGAAACTTTGGTTAACGAAATTGGAACCGTTGGTGAAGCAATCGACCTTTCACGTGAATCAAAGATGCTTTCAAAACCACTCAAAACTTTCATTTCAGGATTTATCAAATCTGACGCTGTTAGATTTAGTGAAAATGACGTAGATGATGAAGATATCAAATTGAAACTTGATAGCTACATCGTTTCAAATTGGAACAAACCAGATTACAAATATACTCCTGTTTTCTGCTCAATTGGCGAAGCTGCAAAAATTGCAAACAAGATTTCTAACGGAACAGAAAATGTTACAATTGATGGGCTTAAAGATGTTTTGAAAGACATTGTTAATGATGAATCAGGAACAAAAGAAACAATCAAAGATCTTCTTAACAACTCTGACCTTGTTGGTTCAATTGTTGGTGAAGATTCTGAAAACAAAAAACAAGCAGAAATTTTAACAGATATGCTTGAATCATTTATTGATAATGCAACAGCTGACACTATTGACAAAGATATTGATGCTGGTCAAAAAATTGTTGATGTTGTTAGCAATGCAAAACAAAATAACAACAATCTTAACCTTGGTGAAACTGAAGAAACTAAAAAGAACGAAGCAAAAGACATCGTTGATAAAATCACTTCTTCAAACACAATTGTTGATATGATCGAAAAAGCAAATAATAATCCTGAAGGAACTTCTGCATTAAAAGAAACAGTTGACAATCTTGGTGGTGATGTAAGTTATATTAAAGACGAAATCACAAACAAGGCTAATGATGCAAACACAACAGAAGAGGAAAAGGAGAATTTGAAGAAGCTTGCTACACTCTTCGGTTTACCAAACGCCTAAAATTAAGCAATTAAGTGCGTCATTCGAAAAATCCCCAGACACTCATTTACGTCATTGTAAAATCGAGCCTGGGGATTTTTCTATTCCTTCTTACTTACTCAATTTTAGGCGTTTGGTATATGGGGGGAAAAAGATAATAACATTGTTTCTAAAAATTCCAGACAGTCATGTACTTCGTTGTACACTCCTGCCTAGAATTTTTTTGAGCCTTGTTACTTAATAGTTTTTAGCCATTTAAACTGTGTATTGGTTCTGCCTCTCAATTTTAGGCGTTTGGTTATCTTTCTGAATGAACTATATTCAATTTTAAAAAAGAGATGTGGGGTGTTGGATGTGTGCCAAAAGTTGTATTTTTGCTAGAAAAATCGCATTTTTCACAAACATTTTAGTATACAAAATTTTTGGTTTTATGGTATTATAATTACGAGAGGATATTATGATTAACAAAACAGAGCAAAAAAAGATTCCAGTTATAATCAATTGTGATACAGGCATTGACGATGCTGTTGCACTTTTGATTGCGGAAAAAAGTGCAAAATTTGATATAAAATTGATAACAACCAATATTGGAAATGTTGCGCCAAAACAAGCGGCTATCAACACTGAAAATATTTTAGATTTGATTGGTGCAGAAGATGTTCCTGTTTGTGCAGGAGATGGAAAGGCTTTTAAAAAAGAACGTCCAAGAGTTGCAGTTCACGGAAATGGTGGGCTTGGGGAATATGTTTTTGAACCAAATTCACGTCGTGTTTTGGAAGAAGATGCTGTAAAAAAAATGTATGAAGTGATAAATTCGTCAGACGAACCAGTTACCATTATTTGTATTTCTCCAACAACAAACATTGCAAAACTTTTCAAAAAACACAAAGATGTTGTTTCAAAAATTGAACGTCTTGTTTTGATGGCAGGAACAACTGAAGCTGTTAAAGATGGTGAAATGCCTTATCCAGAATTCAACATCGCAACCGACCCAGAAGCTGGTGAAGTTATTTTGAAATCTGGGGTGAAACTTGAAGTTGTTCCTATGGAAATGGGACATACTGCCTACCTTGACTGGCAAGATGTGTTCAAAACTAAACTTAAAAACTTTACTGGAACAGTTTTGGAAACTATTTTTAGAAGTTACAAAGACAGACACGTCAAAGATGGTATTGCTACTCATGATGGATGTGCTGTTGCCTACGTAACCAACCCTGAAATTTTTGAAACCAAGCCAGTTAATGTTGATATAAAATATTTTGACAGCATAAAAACTGGCGTTATGGTTATGGATTTTACCAAACCAGCAAATGCTCTTACTTGCACAAAAGTGGATGTTGAAGCTTTTAAAAAGCTTTATTTTAAGATGCTTTCAAAATGCAATTAAAAACTTACGTTTAGGGGGTTAAGATGAACAAAAGTCGATTCTTGGAGTTTGTGAAGGACTATGTTTTGCAGATGTTCACTGGGTCAGAAATTATTGGTGAAGAGCCTTCTTCGCCACGTGACATGACTGTTGCTCAAGGTGATTCTGGAGCTATCAAAATAAAGTTCTCAAGAGAAGATGATTACAGGGTTATTGTAAAAAGAGCGCAGCCTTTCAAGAATTTTGAAATTCATCTTGTTCGTTCAATTATTGAAGAAAGCCGAAAAGTTATCAATCTTTCATCATCAGATGAATACAGACATGGCCTTGAAAGTTTGATTATTGAAAAAGCGATTTGTAGGTCGCTTTCAAGTTCATCATCAAAAACTCTTGCAATGCTTTTGACAGAGCTTGCGTATTGGGGACAAAGAACTTACGAGGGCAGGCACACTTCAATTGGATTTATTGTAACAAGAAAGAATTGTGGAAAAAGCACAAATCCAAACTTGCACATTTCAAGATTTATGGAAAAGGACTTTTCAGCGCTTCTATCTGACGGAAAAAATTCTTTCATTGAAATTTCAGCTGATGGCTATGTTTCAAACTATATCTATTCAACAAAGCAAATTGACAGCAACTTGTTTGCACCTTATCCATATCTAAAACTTGCATCACTTTGTGTGGGCTCAAGAATTGGTGTGTGCCTAAATGAAGAAGGCGAAATTATGCTGTTTAAAGACAAAAACTTGCTATTTGCAAAACGTGGCGGAAGGTGGGTGTGTTTCACTCATGACGAAATTGTTAGCAAACTTTCAGAACATGCTGGTGAATTTGAAGACGTGCGACGTGCAATTTATCTTTCAGCCCTCGACACGAGTTTTAATCGTTTTGGTGGATGCATTGTGCATATAAACGTTGGCGACAGTGAAGAGGTTTTGAAACACATTGATGAAGCGGATGTTTTAAACAAAGATAGTTATGACATCATTCAGCAAAACAAAATTAATGATTCTTTTTTTGCATCGGCCTATGAAAAGCCAGCTGAAATAACTGAATTTGACAAGTTTTTAACTGGTGACAAAAGTGTAAAAACTGCAACGCTAATAAAGCTTGTCGCTGGGAAAAAGTTCCAAGATCTTGACAGAAAACTTAGGCAAGAACTTATTGCTATTGATGGTGCAACCGTTATTGATTACGACGGCAAAGTTCTGGCAGTTGGGGCAATCATCAAGATTGAAGCTGGAAGCAGCGGGGGCGGACGTCTTGCTGCGGCAAAAACTTTATCTAACTATGGCATTTCAATCAAAATTTCAAACGACGGTTCAATGCAAGGGTTCAAAATGGACAAAAATAAACTTCGTGCAAAAACTGTTTTTGTTATTTAAAAAAATGTGTATAATAAGTAAGCAAGCACAAATTGTTTGTGTTTGAAAAGGAGTTTTTTAAATGGTAACATTATGTATATTAGACGGATTTGGTATCAAAGACCAAGACTTTGGAAATGCGGTCAAAGCCGCTGGAACACCATATCTCGACAAGCTTGTGGCAATGTATCCACACACACAAATTGAAGCATCTGGCGAAGCTGTTGGGCTTCCTGCTGGACAAATGGGAAATAGTGAAGTTGGACACCTTACAATTGGTGGCGGAAGAGTTATTGAACAAGATCTTCTTCATATTGACAACGAAATAAAAAGGGGCAACTTTCAAAAGAACCCTGCACTTATAAAAGCATTTAAGTATGCAGAAGAAAACGGAACAGACTTGCATCTTTTTGGACTTTTGTCAAACGGCGGTATTCATTCAAAAATTGATCATATGTTTGCAATTTTGGATGCTGCAAAAAATTACAAAATCAAAAATATTTATATTCATGCTATAACTGATGGCCGTGACACTGATGTAACAAGTGGCAAAGACTTTTTGGCTGAAACTTCAAAAAAGATTGAAGGAACAAATGCAAAAATTGTTGATATCATCGGCCGTGTTTACATTATGGATAGGGAAAAGAGATGGGATCGTGTTCAAAAAGCTTATGAACTTTATGTTCATTCAGTTGGTGAAAAATTTGATGATCCACAAACAGCAATCAAAACAAGCTATTCAAGAAACATCACTGACGAGTTCGTTGAGCCAATGGTTATTGATGAAAACGGAAAAATCAAAAACGGCGATTCTGTAATTTTCTACAACTATCGCTCTGACCGTGCAAGAGAAATCACAACAGCTTTAACTGATCCTGATTTCAAGGAATTTAAAGTTGAAAAGTTAGACAAGTTGCTCATGACAACAATGCAAGAATATTCAAAAGAACTTGCACATTTAAACGTTATTTATCCACCAAAAATCATTGAAGATAACCTTGCTTGGGTTGTTTCAAATGCAGGGCTTACTCAATATCATATTTCTGAAACAACAAAATATGCTCATGTAACATTCTTCTTTAATGGTGGCATTGAAAAGCAATACCCTGGTGAAGACAGAAAACTTATTGATAGTTACAACGACAAAAACTTTGCTGTTCATCCAAAAATGCGTGCGCCTGAAATCACTGAAGCTCTTTTGCAGGCAATTGACAGCAAAAAATATGATTTCATTTTGGTTAACTATTCAAACCCAGACATGATTGGTCACACCGGTGATTTTGAAGCGGCAAAAGTTGCAGTTTTTTACTGTGATGAATGCGCTTACAAAATTGCAACCGAAACTGTAAAACAAGGCGGTGAGTGTATCATTATTGCTGATCACGGCAACATTGAAGAAATGATTGATGAAAACGGCAATCCACTCACAAAACACACAACCAATCCTGTTCCATTTATCTTGTGCTCTGAAAAACACAAAGATGCAAAACTTATCTCAAATGGTTCACTTGCAAATGTTGCTCCAACCATTATTGAATTGATGGGATTGGAGAAGCCTAGCGAAATGTCATCATCCATGCTAACAGGCAAAAATTAAGTGTGATACTGCAGAATTTCAAAAAACCCAGACAGTCATGTACTATTTTGTACACTCTTGCCTGGGTTTTTCTTATTCTTTGTCTGACGCTCAATTTTTGCCGTTTGGATATTTTTCTGAATAGCACATAATTTTTCACCTGAAATGGAAAGGATATTTTTGATATTTTGTAAGCACTTTGGTTTTAAGTGGAAACAATGATAATAAGCATGTCGCCCTGAGGAGTGCGGAAGCACGACGTGAGGGTCTATTCCGTATTAAATTACCATGTCACCCTTAGCGAAGTCCTATGACAAGCGTGGAAATCTATTTCTTTATTTATTGGAATTAAAATGGTTTTTGTTACATATAATAATGTTATGGTTGTCGAAAAATGGCGATTTTTGGCGGCTGGGAGATTATGAAGAATTGCGAGAGACAAACGGTTTGTTTTTATTTGGTGTTTTTTGTCTAAAACAATTTTTTATTTTTTCAAAAATCATTTAAACGGCATTATTTTAGATGATTTATTTTTATATTTATTGTATTATTATATTACCAAAATAAAATAAGGAGAGAAAGGAAAATGAAAATCAAAAAATCAATCATGTCTTTTTTGCTAGTTTTATGCTTGATGATTCCTTGTTTTTTTGTTTTAACATCTTGTGGCAAAAACAACGAAGTTGTTGAAACCGGCTATCAAGTGTTATACAAAAATGAGGATATCACAACAAAAAGCAAGACTGTTTATTTTGATTATGACGCAACAGATCTTGTTGAAAGTCACATTGTTGTTAAAGCAGTGTTCAGTGATGGCACAACAAAAGTCATCAGCAAAAAAACTGCGGACCAAGATGGTTACGAAATCACAAACAATGTTCCTGAAACAAGAGTTCCTGAAACAGAATATTCATTTGTAATTTCTTACAAAGAATATGAAAACGTTGTGATTAAAGTAAAATTCAACAAACAGAACCTTGCTAAACCTGTTTTGACTGAAACTTCAACTGGTTTTAGTTGGACAGCCGTTGCTCATGCAACTGGTTATGAATACCAGGTGTCTACAAACGGAACAACTTGGGGTGAAACTTGGACTCAAACAAGTGAGCTTTCAGTTACACTCAATTGGGGTGAAACTATTAGGGTTCGCGCAATAACAACTGAAGCAACTTTCAAGGAGGCAAGTGACTTTGTCGTTTCAAACGCATGGCGTCCAGAACGCACAAAAGTTACAGTTCCTGCTATTCATTCTTCATCAAGAAATTTGACCTACACTGTTGAAAAC
>CAKVMF010000003.1 GCA_934771675.1 uncultured Clostridia bacterium | reverse complement strand
GTGATAAACCACAATGCTTTTTGTTATTATTCAATATTAAGACAACTTTGAAAGTTCTTCCATTTCTTTTGCAATATCTAGTCTTGGGAACAATATTCCAAGTTCATCAACAGTTGTTCCATCACTTAATGAATAGAATGATTGCAAACCTTCATACTTAACGTTTTCAACATGAAGAGCATCCAAAACAGTTTTTGAACAATCTGGAAGGAATGCTGAAAGCAAAACAGTTCCAATTCTGATTGATTCCAAAAGATTTCTTAAAACCGTATTCAATCTACCACGATTTGCTTCATCTTTTGCAAGTTTGTAAGGCTCAGTAACTTCAATATATTTATTTGCTTTTGAGAAAATATCAAAAATTGAAGCAAGTGCTTTTGAAACATCAAAATTAGAAACAATGTAATCTTTTGCTTCAGCAACTGATTTTGAAATTGATTGTTTCAAATCAACGTCAATATCTTCTATCTTTTCGTCATACTCTGGAATAACACTTGCGTTATATTTTTTGAGCATTGAGAAAGTTCTTGAAACAAGGTTTCCATAGTTGTTCGCAAGGTCACTATTAACAGTGTTTAAGAACAATTCAGTTGAATAGTTTCCGTCAGAGCCAAATGGAATTTCACGAAGCAAAATATATCTAACAGCATCTGATGAATATCTTGGAACCAAAATTCTTGGATCAACACATTCAGTGCTTCCAACTGATTTGCTCTTTGATAACTTGTCACCTCCAAAAAGTAACCATCCATGGCCAAAAATTCTTTTTGGAAGTGGAATATCGAGAGCCATCAACAATGCCGGCCAAATGATTGCATGAAATCTTACAATTTCCTTTCCAATAATATGAACATCTGCTGGCCAATATTTTTTAAACATTGAATCATCATCAGTTCCATAACCAAGACCAGTGATATAGTTTGAAAGCGCATCAATCCAAACATAAATTGTATGTTTTGGATCAAAGTCAACTGGTATGCCCCATTTTACACTTGTTCTAGTGACACACAAATCTTCAAGACCAGGTTTGATGAAGTTTGTAACCATTTCATTTACCCTTGAAACTGGCTTTAAAAAGTCTGGGTTATTTTTATATAACTCAAGCAATCTATCACCAAATTCAGAAAGTTTGAAGAAATATGCTTCTTCTTCCTGATCAATAACATCTCTGTGACAATCTGGGCATTTTCCATCAACAAGTTGAGATTCAGTCCAAAAAGATTCACATGGCACACAATACTTTCCCTTGTATGATGATTTGTAAATGTAACCTTTGTCATAAAGAGCTTTAAATATTTTTTGAACAGATTTAACATGATAATCATCTGTTGTTCTTATGAATTTGTCATAATCAACTTTTAAAAGGCTCCACAAATTTTTAGCATCAGCAATGATTTCATCAAGATACTCCATCTCTGTTTTTCCTGCTTTTTTTGCTGCTTCTGCTATCTTTTGACCGTGTTCATCTGTTCCGGTCATAAAGAATACATCCTTGCCTAAAAGTTTATTGAATCTTGCAACAGCATCACAAATGACTGTTGTGTAACAATTTCCAAGTGTAAATTTTCTACTTGGATAATATATCGGTGTTGTTATATAAAATTTTTCTGTCATACTTATCTCCAAGTCCGCAATTAATCTTTATCAATTTTCTTTTGAACTTTTTTTGATGCTCCACAATACGGACACTTTCTTTGATTAACATCAAGTTCACATCCACAGTATGCACAATAAACCTTCTCAAGCTTTTTTTCAGGTTTTTGTTGCACGTCATTATTTTCACTGCCCGTCTCGGGCATATATTCTTTACTATTCATTTTGTTTTGGATTTCTTTTGCATCAATTGCCTTTCCAATAGATGTGAATATTGAACCTATAACAAAAAATGCTATTGCTCTCATAAAGTAACCCATAAAATTACCAAAAATAAAGTTGTAACTGTCGCTTTCAATTTCAAATTCATCACTACTAAAAAGTTCTTGCATATGTTGCATTTGATTTACACCTTCAAAAATAAGTTTGCAAATTCCAATAACAAGCATTATGAACGCAACAAGATAAAGAATGCCTCCAATGCATTTAAAAACTACGGATTTACTATTTTTATTCTTTTTAACTTCAATTTCATTAGTTTCCATATCTCTTTTTCCTATAGTTGAATTATACCATGAATAGCCAATGGTTTTCAAGTTTTATACGACCAATTGCTAAAATTTTAATAAAATTTAAAATTTCAGTTGATTTTTTATTAGTTTATGTTATAATAGTTGTGTTGTTTATTGATTGCAACAAAATTTGACGTTTGGGTCATTAGCTCAGTTGGTAGAGCGCCCGACTCTTAATCGGATTGTCCGGGGTTCGAATCCCCGATGACCCACCAAAAAACACCTAAACACAGGTGTTTTTCTTTTGTCTTTCTCGGGGATTGTCGCTTACGCTCCCCAAAATGCTCTCGCATTTTCCGAACCCCTTTCCCGTGGGTTCGCGCTTGCCCACGCCTACCGCAACTTAAAGTTGCTCCCAGCTTTGTGCTAAAACAGTCCACTGGACTGTTTCTTCACGCAGTCGCCCCCCGATGACCCACCACTGAAACCCTTTATTTATAAGGTTTTTTTTAATTTTTAAAATTTATAACAAATTTGAAGATTTTATGGTATATTATAAATATGAGTATAAAATATTCTTGGCTTTTACTCAATGGATAATGACCAATTTTTTTATAATATGACAAAGGAGAAAAATAAATGTATAAAACAGAACTAATAGGCTACACACCCGTAGCGAAGAAAATGGCAAAGAAAATTGAAGACAAATGTAACGAAATGGAAAAAGAAGGATATGCCTTAATTTCCACAACAATTACACTTGGTGCTAAAGCCATTTTGATTTTTAAGAAGTAAAAAATACTTGGTTGTCCCAGTATTTTTTTTGCTTTTATTTCCTTTGATTTGAGAAAAATTAAATTCGTGCCTGTGATATGTAATAATGGGGTCTATGTTTTAACAAAAAATATTAAAAATCAAAGTAAAAATTGTTTTATTTTTAATTGTTTAACAATTTGTATTTACGAAAATAAATTTTATTGTGATTTTTTATTTAATATGATATAATTTATTCGTAATATTACATAAGGGAGTAATTATGAAATTTTTTAGAGGTTTAAAGGCAACGTTTGAAGCTATCGGAAAACTTTGGAGAATAGAAAGAAAAAGAGATACCGAAATCAATCGCAATCCAACAGAAGAAGAATTAAAAGACAACAAAAAAGGAAAATTATCTATTGTTGTAACTATTGTCAGCACCATTGTTATTTGATTGCATTCATATTGGTTGCTAGTTCATGGCAGGTAAATATTGGCTTGGGTATTTTTGTTTTGGTTTTGGCTTTGATTTTTACACCTTCAATTCAAATAAAAGCAATCAATTTAGCCAAACAACAAAGAAAAATCAATGGAAAAGGCACTACAGCATTGATTCTTGCAAATACTTTGCCAACTTTGGTGCTGGTTGCGGGAGTGTTGTTCTTTGTTTTTGGCGGAATGCACATTTTCTTTAAATAAGAAAACAAAGCAAAAAAAATACAACCTTGCTCGGTTGTATTTTTTTTGCTTTGATAAAAAATTGTTATATTGTTAGCTATTCTTTTCTATTCGAACAAGTACATATTGGCTAAAATTATTCCAGTTGTCATCATCGGCAACATAAATTCTTATAACTAAATTATAATAATTATCTGTGCTTTCAACGGTTGCTAAGTCAGTTGTTAAAACAAACTTTTGATAACTTGAATTTTTACCTTCAATTTTTTCAAAGCGTCCTGTAATATTGCTTTTAATTCCGTTATTGTCTTTATCAGTTCCAACTGCCATTGCTTCCCAAACAAAATTGACGTCTTTATAATTATCATATTCTCCAAATTTTAATTCAACAGTATTATCTGTATTGAATTTAATTTGTTCACCAACGTTTGCAGAATAACAATATTGTTCAGTAATATCTCCTTTAGAAATTGTCCAACTATATTCAATATATCCTTCATTTTCGCCCGTTTTATCGTGTTTTGTGATTGTTATATTACTATTAGTAGGAGTTAAATTTTCATTATTATAATATAAATTTGGATTAATATAACATCTTATAAAATAACTACCAACAGCTGAAGAACAAATATAATAGTTTTCAATATCATTTTTTTCAAATTTAGCATTAGTATGAATATAATAAGCTCTATTCGCTTCAGGTTTCAAGAATTGCTCTAATTCTTCTGGCGTTGTATCATAAGGAATCAATGCATAATTCGGTGCATATAGATCGAATTTCATTTCTTGAGGATTTCCATCACCGTCAGTTGAATACTTAAAGTCATTTGACCCGCTTACAACATTTAATGTAGGTGCTTTATATGCAGTTCTGTGAAGGATAATTGTAATTTCAAATTCTTTAGATTCAGCATAAACTTTTTCATACCAATTTTCATCTCCTTTAGGCACAAACTTAACCTTGGTTGTTATTGTGTTTGTTTCACCTTTAGTGCTATCAAAGTTATATGTTTTAGGATTAACTTCCGCAAGGGTGCCATAAATAGCAATTCTATCATCAATTTCACTAGTCCTAATGAAATCCCACTCGGAATTTTCAAAATTATGCCATATCAATGTTTCACTTGTTAATTTGTTATCATTTACTAAATTATTATTTTCGTCATTAAGGTCAGAATTAAAAAGCAAAGATAGTTTACCATTTATTTTTGAATTACCGAAACGTGAATAACCATTACCATTTGATATGCCATTCAACATTTCATCAAGAGTGACACCTTTACAAAAATCTTGGATAAAGGTGAAATCAATCTCAAAATTCTCTGCAGTTGCAACGATTGGTGATTTTTTTACAACAAGAGTTTGATAAGTCGAATATGATGTAAGATAATTTTCTTGTTCCTTTATTTCAGCAAAAATTAAATATTTACCTGGTTTTACGCCCTCTAGATATGATAAATCAAAAGCACTATAATTTTCAGAATTGTAAATTTCGTTTGGTTTTGGCAAAGCGTTGATTTCATCTTGTGACAGTGAAGAAATATCGTAATTATCATAGTTTGTTGAATCATCACTTTTATTTAAAATATAAATTTTCTCAACCATACTATCATCTAATTGGGTATTGCCATTAAAAACGCTATAGTCGATACCTTCAAACTTTGTTCCATAGTAAATTTGATTTTTACCAATATTTTCCACTTTACTTGCAACATTTAAAGTGTAGTTGCTAGTGTTGTTTACTTTTGAAACATAGATATTAACTTCACAAGAATTGTCATTATACTTTAAAGTTAACCTCCAAGAGCCAGCTGTAAGATTTGAACCCTCACACATTTGAGTGTATTCTTCAAAAGTTTTAACAACTTTACTTTCCTCCAAACCATCAGCCGTAAAACTTACGGTTATTTGAACATTAGTCAATTCAACATTTTCATCAGAGCCATTTGAATAATATGCTTTTATTTTTATATTGTTAAGTCCAGTAGTATTACCAAAATCTCTGGTCTCGTAAATTGTCGTTGAATATTCACCATCAGCCAAAGATACTTGAATGTAATTTAACTTTTTATCATTTCCACAGGCACTTAACAAAAATATGCAAGGAATAATTAAGCAAAAAGCAAAAATAAAACTCAATAATTTCTTTTTCAATTTATTTTCCTCCTTAAAATTGAATTCCTATTTTTATTGTAGCATATATTTTAAGAAAATGTATGCAATTTTTATTTTTTTTCAAAAATTGGTTTAGTTTCATCGATATTAGTCAATTTAATCTATCATAAATATCTGTAATTAACAACTATCAAAAAAAATAGCACTAGAAAATAAAAAATGAAAAACTTATATTGATTTTTGAGATTTTTTATTTATATTTTTTACCTAAAAAATACTTTGTTTCACATCTGTCTAAAATTAAACACTAAAAACTGAAATAAAATTATGTGATTTAGTAGAAAACGAAATAAAATTATATAATACGAATTTGCTAGGTAAAATAAGGAAATAAAGAGATTTTTAGGATATAAAATAAACTATTTTAATAAGTTTTCATCACACCTCTTAATCAGATTGTCCGGAATTCGCTCTCACCCCCCCGCGCCGACCGCTTTTCCCCTTGTCCTTTTTTGTTTTTTATACTGAAAATTTGTATTGCTAAACATACTTTTGTCACAGATTATTGACAAAATTCGACGAATGCATATAATAGAATTAGTGAAAAGGAGATTTATTATGAACGGTAAAATTAACAACACTTGGAAAAAACTTTTTGTTTGGATTTCTGCATATCTTTCATATATTGCATTTGCACTTGTTGGCGGCTATGTTTTTGTGAAAGAAGAAAATGAAGAATTGAAAAAACAAGCTAAACTTGCACTTTTTGTAACAGCAATTTTTGCATGTATTTCAGCAGTTCTTTCAATCTTTAGTTTGTGCTATAACGTTTCAACAACCGTAAACACTGGAATGAGTAATTTTCTTCGTTATACAAGTTTTATTGTAAACCTTGGCAAAATAATTACATATGCAGTGTTCACAATTGTGGCTATTATTCCAAAAAATAACAATCAAGAAAAAGTTTCTGAAAAGAAAGACGAATCAAACACCGAAAAAGTTGAAGGCTAACAAAAAAAGAGCAGAAAACCCTGCTCTTTTTTTATGCATAAATTTTTTCATAAAATGAATGTTATTTATAATAAATTTTATATATTAAGTTTTATAAAATTTTATCTAACAATAATATTTTCTCTTGCAGCACCTGTTCCAATAAATTTCACCGGAGTTCCTGTTAATTCTTCGATTCTTTCGATATATTTTCTTGCATTTTCAGGGAGTTCTTCATAGGTTTTGCAATTTGAAATATCTCCAAAATTTCCGTCAAATTCTTCATAAACCGCTTCAGAATTTTGCAAAAACTCAAGATTGGTTCTAAAGTCTGTTGTCTCTTTTCCTTTATACTTATAAGCCACACAAAGTTTGATTTTATCGAGTTTTCCAATAGTGTCCAAGTGATTTAAAGCAATACCGGTTAAGCCATTTACCATAACAGCATAATTCAAAGCAACAAGATCAAGCCAACCGCAACGACGTGGACGCTTGGTGGTTGTTCCATACTCATGCCCAAGTTCTCTAATCTTGTCGCCGATTTCATTAACCTGCTCGGTAACATAAGGGCCCTCACCAACTCTTGAAGAATATGCTTTTATAACACCATAAACTTCACCAATATATCTTGCACCAATACCAGTTCCAGTTAACACACCACCAATTGTTGGATTGCTTGATGTTACGTATGGATAGCTTCCAAAATCTATATCAAGCAATGTTGCTTGAGCACCTTCGCACAAAATATTTTCATTGTTTTTGATAGCATTATGAAGCATTGTTGTTGCGTCGCAAACATATTGTTTTATTTCTTTTGCATATGCACTGTATTCATCATAAACCTTTTCAAAATCAAGTTCTTCATAGCCATATGCTTTTAAAATGACATTTTTATTTTTTATGTTAGTTTCAAGCAACTCTTTGAAATTTTCGCCGACAAAATCTTCCATTCTAATGCCGCATCTTTCGAATTTGTCACAATACGCAGGACCAATACCTCTTTTTGTTGTGCCAATTTTATTCTTTCCACGAATTTCTTCAAGCAAACCATCAAGAATAATATGATAAGGCAAAATAACATGTGCTTTTTCACTAATATAGAGATTATCAACAGCATAGCCATTTTCTTTTAAATTTGCAATTTCTTCAAGCAAAACTTTTGGATCAACAACAACTCCATTTCCCAAAATAGCTTTGATATTTTTGTTTAAGATTCCACTTGGAAGCAAATGAAACGCAAACTTTTTGCCATCAACTTCAATTGTGTGACCAGCATTATTTCCACCTGAAAATCTAACAGCATACTTTGCATCTTTTGAAAGGTAATCAATAACCTTTCCCTTCCCTTCATCACCATAAAAAGCACCAAGAACAACATTAACATTACCCATAAAAATTCCCCTCCATTATGTTTTTATTATAGCATAGCAAATTCAAGTTTCTATAAAATTCACACAACAAAATAAATATCGTTTAATGATAACAAATTTGTTGGAATTTGGCATATTTTAATTTGTGTTAATGTCAAAAAAGATATATAATCAAAAAAGAAACCAAAATTTTAGCACTAAAAAAATAGGGACTAACCCTATTTTTTTATCTACTGCTAATTGATTAAAAAATTAACATAATGGTATTTTTATGAAGATAAGCAACATAACTTTCAGCCGCCAAAATTTTTAGGCAAGTAACTTCGTTTGAAAGATATTGATTCAATTGAGCATATCTATTTAAGAAATTCACTCAAAAGCATGGGAACAGCAAGCTGAAACTTTATGATATCTATGATTTGATAAAGAATATTTAATCACATCAAACTTACACTATTTTAGTCTAAACCAAAATATGTGTAAGTTTTTTCTTCGCAGTCTAATATTCTTGAAACAAATTTTGCCATAAACACCAAGAAATAATTTGTTTTTGTGTTGTAGCTATAAACATAAAGACCTAGTTTTTCAACACAAAGTGAAATAACACTATTTTTGCAATATGCTTCATCAATAAGACCGCCATTTCTAAAAATCTTTCCATAATTGGTTGAATTTACAAAACCAGTTTCACTTTTAACGTCAATATATATTTTTCCGCCAACAGAACTGAATTTTTTGCCATCAATGCTAACTTCAATTGCCAAAACATTCATTTTAAGAAAACTATATAACATTGATTTTTTGACAACAAAACCCGCACCAATTTTGATAATATCACCGCTAGCATTGGTTAAAAATTTTGTTGCAATTTCATCAAATTTAACACTTACTTCTGCAAGCTTAACAACCAAAGACTTTCCGCCAACGATGTCAGACTTGTCTATTTTCACGGTTTCTTTTCCAAGACTTGAAACATCAACAAATTGACTATCACCTTTTGTTTTAACCAAGATTTTTTCGTCAAATTGACTATAGAATGAATAAGATTTTGCAACTTTCATTCCGTCGGTGTAATTTTTCCAACCAGTAAAAATATACTTAAAAATATCTGTGCTAGATTTTTTTGGAATGCCATATTTTTCAATATTGTAAACAATGGTTTGGTTGAAATTCAAATAATCGGTGTAAATCAAATTGCCGTCACCATCATACCATGAAACCAAATATGTTCTAGCCTTTTCTTTGTAAGTTGCATAAAAGCTAATATTTAAACAAGTTTCATCAACAACTTTTTCCCAGTCATAGAACGTGTAAATACTTTCATCAGTAACAATCATGTATGAAATTTTGTAGTTTTGACTGTCAAATTTTGGCTCGACACCATACGCCACTGTTTCACTATAAATTAGTTTTTTGTTGATATCATACCAAGAAACATTGTATTCAACTTTTTGTTTTCTGTAAACCGCAAAGAATTTCATGTTTCCTGTAACATTTGGCAAGTTTTCGTTTGAGTATAAATTTTTACCATCGCTCCAACGGTCAAAAATATAGATGTAACCATCACTTTCAATTCTTCCTGAAGGAACTTTTGGCAAGGCTTCAATTTTATCTCCATAGTGATATGTTAAAGATTCAAAAACATCGCCATCATCATTTGTTCTTCCAGAACCATCATAGTCATAATTGTAGAAGAATTTGACGGTGTAATCTGTATACTCGGCATCATATTCATATGGAACAAAAATCATATTATCACAAAGGTATAGACATGATTGCATCTCTCCAGCATTAAGAATAAGGTCGTTAGCTTTGTTTATCCATTTTTTAACTGTTATTTTAATGTGCTCGTTTTGATAGGTTGTTGGCGGATTGATTTTTATGTTTAAATTGTAATAATTTTCATAAATTGTAGTTCCATTATCAAGTTTAAATGAAATAAAAATCATCCTAAATAATGAATAAATTGTATAATCTTGATAATCTATTTTGTATGAATAAAAATCTTTAAATTCTGAACTCATTGCAGGCTCAAAACCTTTATCAAAGTAAACTAGTCCAAAACTATAAAAAATAGATCTATCTTCAAGTGAAGAATAATATGTGTTTTTCCCAAGATAAATTCTATTAACACTATTATACGAAAAAGCTTCTTTATCTAAACTTTTTATAGAACTTAAATCAATGAATTCAAGTTTACCACCAAAAATTGATAATGCATTTTTTTCTATTTTTTCACACTTTGATAAATTTAAAGTCTTTGATTTTAAACTATTGCAACGAAATAAAGCGTATTCATACAAATCTATTACATTTTCCAAATTAATATCTGATAAACTTATACAACCAGAAAAACAACTGTCTGGTATTATTTTTAAGTTTTTACCTAAAATTACCTTTTCAAGAGCATAACAATTATAAAAGTTTGATGCATAGCCATAAAGAGATGATGTTTCATCGTCTTCATACTCTAGTTTTTCACATGAACTTAAATCAACAAATGCTAATTTTTTGCAATCTTTGAATGCAGTTCTTCCAATAGCCTTAATATTTTCAAGATTAATTGATACAAGAGATTTGCAACCTTCAAAACAACTTTGTGGTATATAGGTTATTTCTTTAGGCAATACCACCTGTTTTAAACTTGAACACTCATCAAATGCTCTCTCTCCCAATTCTTTAACATTTGAAAAATCAAAATATTCCAAACTTGAGCAATCTGAAAAAGCCGCTTTTGCAACCACAGCACAATTTGGCACAGAAATTTTTCTTAAATTTTCACAACCATCAAACGCATACATTTGAATTTCAACTTCAACATCACTATCACCTGCAGAAATAACTTCAAATTCTTTAATTGTTTTGTTTCCATCAAAGGCAAATGCGTGAATAGTTTTTAATGTATAACTAATTCCACTGTAGGTTATCACTTGTGGAATTTTGACAATTTCATTATTTCCCCTGTAACTCAAAATTTCAAAAGTTCTATCCGTCTTATTATATTTTATTGAGAATAATGATAAGTTTACCTTTGAAACCACAACAACAATTGTTGAATTTTCATCAATCATTTCAAAAGCATATTTTTGATTGTCTGACTCAATTGAACGTTTTTTGTTTGACGCAGTTTTTAAGTAAACTCTATCAACATAACCATCTGAAATTTTAATATTTACAAATAATTTTTCGCCATATTTTGCAGTGGTTCTAACATTTCCATTTGAGTCAACAACTTTTGCAGAGCCCTCGCCACTAACTTGAACTGAAATATCATAAATGATAACTTCATAATTTAGTTTTATCTTAACACTTCTGCTAGGCATTTTAAATGAATAAGTATTGTTTGCAAATGAACTTTTTATTTCATTTCCAT
The DNA here is from genome assembly GCA_934771675.1 of uncultured Clostridia bacterium. Lineage (GTDB taxonomy): Bacteria > Bacillota > Clostridia > Christensenellales > UBA1242 > RGIG1681. The sequence continues at coordinate 9,212 of CAKVMF010000003.1, read as the reverse complement.
CAAGTGTTATTGAAGTTAACTTGTAACCCTTAACATTTTCAAGTGAAAGCCTAACAACTTCGCCTGATTTGTTTGCATAAGAACTTAATTTTAAACCGTGTTTTGAAATATTGCTATTAACAATAACGTTATAATAACCTGTTTGAGATTGTTCATATTGTTTTAATTCACTAGTGCTTTCATTTCCAAAATTATCAACAAGTTTTGCATAGTAATAATACTTTCCTGTTGAAACTTTTGAAAACTCATACAAAGTTCCATCACAGAGATTTTCAAATTCTTTTTCGTCAACAACTTCATCACTAGAATCTACAACCTTGTCGCTTGAACGATAGATTGTTAAAGTTGTGTCAAAACCTGTAAACTCAAATTTTAGGCCATCACCATCAACAAGCCTTATAGCCGGATTTAAATCAACAACAGTATTGTTTGTATACTCTTTAAACTTTTCAACATCATAGCAATAAATGGTTGCGTTTTTGTTTGTAAAATTCAAACTTCCAGAAACCAATGAAATATCTATATCACCAAAAACAACGGTTTCCAAAGCACCATTAGAATGATCAAAAGCACTTTTTGGAATCTCTTCAAGTGATGGCAAATAAATGTTTTTTACACTTGAACAGTAGAATGTTTCATAATCTATAGTTTTTAAAATTTTTGCAGAAAATGTTGTTAATGAACTTCCATCAAATACACGATTGTCAATTTTTGTTAAACTATCAAAATTAACTATTTCTGGAAGCCCTGGACAATCTTTAAAGGCGCTTTCTCCAATTGATGTTATATTTCCCCAATTAAGACCAAGATACTTTAATCGCTTATATGAATCAAATGTGTTTGCATTTATCACTGTAACATTTGGAGCAATTACCGATTCAACATTAAAGCAACTATAGAACGTATCATTTCCAAAAAATCCTAAAAATATACTTGAACTAAAATAAGCCCCAGAAATTTCCATCGCATTAGGAAATTCCAAAGATTTAAGCATAAAACAACAATAAAAAACTTTTTCAATGTCAGTGCTTCCAATTTTTGCACTTTCAAGCGAACTGCAGTAAACAAATGGATAATCTTTCAAATCAATATCATAATTACAAACAAAACTCTTTATGTTGTTGCCATAAAAAGCTTCAGCTGCAATTCCTTTGACTTTAACACCATTTATATATTCAGGAAGAATAACGTCTTCAATTCCTGATGTGTAAGCAGTCACATATCCACTTGAGTTTAAAACAATACCAGTTCCGTCATCATTGACTGTTTTTCCACCCAAATAATATGTTGCTTCAAAAATATCACTATCTCCGCAAACATTTCCATTTTTGTCAAACATATAAATAACAAAGCGGAGTTTTGTTGATTTTTCAATTTTGATAGCACCAGTGTATGTTAAGTGAGAAACAAGTGTTGGATAAGAACCATCAGTTGTGTAATAAATTTTGTAAGTGTGGAATGAAACACTATTATTGTTGTTCTTTATTTGAACAGAAATTGAATTGTTAAAATTGTAAGTTGAGTTTAAATTTCCAACACTCAAAGTTGGGTTTTGATTTACTTGATACTTGTCAATTGAAAGCGTCATGCAAGGAATACCATAACCAAAAACTTCATCCCAGCCCTTTGCTCCCATGTCATAAGTGCTGTTTTTGATTTTATGCTCAACATCAGTTGTGTTGAAACTTGAGCCATAATAAGTCGCATAAAGTGCAATCAGCCCAGTTGCATGTGGAGTCGCCATACTCGTTCCACTTATAACAGCATACTTTCCACCAGTCTTTGAAGTATAAACCTTTTTATAATCGGTTTCATCTGGAACGCAACTTAAAATATTTGTTCCAGGCAAACTTAAATCAATAAAACTTCCAAAGTTTGAAAAGTATGAATTAACAGGATCTAAACGATCTTTTTCATTTTGTGCAAAAGATGCAATGGTAAGAACACTTTCAGTGTTTGCTGGAGAAGCTTCTTCAACATAATATGAATCATTACCGGCTGCAATACATGGCATGATGTTTGCATTAAAACATCTGGTAAGTGCTTCACTTTCTTCTTCATCAACACCATATCCACCCAAACTCATATTGAGTGCACAAATGTTTGTTCCATCATTTTTGAGTTTAAAAACATATTCAATGCCAGATATAATATTTGCACTTGAGCCTTTTCCTTCACCATTCAAAACTTTGATTGGTATGAGTTTGATATTGTCTAAATTCAAATCAACAATTGTTCCAGCAACGTGAGTTCCGTGAGAGTTGTCATCTTCAAAATTATATTGGCTCTTGCCTTCTGTGTATAAATTGCTGTCATAAAAACTATAGCCAAGGCCATAAGCAATTTTGCCTTGCAAAAATTCATTGTCTGTATCAATTCCAGTATCTAGAATTGCAACAAAAATTTCATCAAGTGCAGATTCGCTTTTATACTTGTCCAAAATATATTTTTGATAGGCATCAACACCCAAAATATCGCTACCCCAACTTAAATGTTTTGTGGTATCGAGAGTGTAATTTTCATCATAAGAAATATAATCATCAAGTTTTACAACTGAATCTTTTTTTGCGTACTCAACATAATTTTGAGCCTTAAAAAATTTCAATGCTTCATTTGCCATGATTTCATCGCTGTATTGCAAAATATTTAATCCTGCAAAACCATACGCTTTGCAAACCGCATTTTGATCATTGATTTCTTGTTTTGATTTGACAATAATTCTGTTTGAAATATTGTCTGAAGAAGAATAGTTTTTATTAATATATGCAAGTTGCTCAGTATACTGAGTTATATTTTCGTCGTAATACTCTTTGTTAGCATAATTTTTGTAGCAAAAAATTGAAACTGAACAAATCGCAATTACTAGTATTGATATAATACTAAAAATTGAAATTTTTTTCATAACTTGCCTCCGCTTAAATAGTAACATAATCATAATCAAATTGCAAGATGGTTTTTGAAAAAAATTCAATATAAAATTCGACAAAAAAAGACGCTTTTTGAGCGTCTTTTAGATTTTATTTATTATTTCAAATGAAAACAACAAAAACAGATTAAAGTATAGCCTTCATAAAAATAAAAAACTTGGAGAAATCCAAGTTTTTTATTTGCTCAATAATTTTTCAATTTCAAATTTTACTTTGTTCCATACTTTTTTGAGTGAATCATAACTTAATTTTTCTTCAACTTCATCAAAAGAAATCCATAGTGTTTCATGTGTGTCAAGCGAAGAATTATCACTTTTCCCGCCAGATGTTGCAACATACATATAGCATTCACAATTTTCGCCTGAAGGTGTAACGTAACTATCCACAACAGGTTCAATTGAATCAATAATTTTTGCTATAGTTTTTGTTTCTTCTTCTGTTTCACGAATTGCACATTCTTTTATTGTTTCATTTTTTTCCAAATGTCCTTTTGGAAATGAAAAATCTTTTTGTCTTTCGCGATAAACCAATGCAACTTTTTTTGTTTCCAAATCAATCAAAAAAGTCCCTGCTTTTATTGTCACACTCATATTTCACCTAACCGCAGAAAATTGCAAGTGTTTTTGGTCCGCAGCAGCAAGCTAGAGTCTTGTCAATAGGTCCAGTTTTAACAATTGCCTTTGTGTTTGCTTCAATATATTCTTTTATTTCCTGAACATCGCTATTCATATCACAACTTGTGATGTAACACTTTGTGTGATTTTTTTCATTTATAATTCTTGCAAACTTGGTTTTTAATGTGTTTAAGGCTTTTTTTGTTCCAAGACATTTGTCGCCAGTTTTAAGTTTTCCACTTTCACTAACATAAACAATTGGAACAATGTGCAAAATTTTTCCAACACTAGCTTCAATCACGCCAATTCTTCCGCATTTTTGCAAAAATTTCAAATCTCTGCAAACAAATGCAACTGACATTGATTTTGCTTCTTCGTCAAGAGTTTGTGCAATCTCTTCAAGAGATTTTCCTTCTTCAATAAGGTCATTTGCCATTTCAAGAAGAATCAAAGTTCCATAGCATGCAGATCTACCATCAACAACAGCAACCATTGTTTTTCCATATTTTTCATTAATAGTGTTTGCTGCAACTTTAGAATTTTCAAAAGTTGATGAAAGCGATGCACTGAGCCCTATATAAATAACCTGTTCTCCATTTTTTGCAAAATTATCAAAGCATTCTTCAAAGGTTTGAACATTAACGCAACCTGTTGAACAGCTTTTAATATCATCAAGTTTTTTATAAAAATCAGCAAGTGATGTTTTTTCATCATCAAAAGCCATGTGAAGTTCATCGTCAATCATGTATGATGTCTCCAAACATGTTATTCCTAATGCTTCACATTCTTCATGAGAAAGACTTGTTGTGCTATCTGTTACAAGTTTAATTTTATTTTTCATTTTTCCGCTCCAATTTTTAGTTTTTTCTTTGCGTTAACATTATACGACAGCACCGGTTTAAAAATAAATAGAATTACGAATTAAAATTCTACAATATAAAAATATAATTCGCTTTAAAATATACAACTATCACTTTAAAAGCGAAATTGCGAAAAATACTTTATTTTTTAGCACTTTTATGATAATATTTTATCAGAAAACAAATTCAATAGGAAACGTTATGGAACAAGAAAAAACAAATGAGATTTATACCAGTTTAAAAAATGATGCCTTAAATCCAGAACAGGAACGTAAAATTTTAGCTCAAAATTTATCTTTTTTTAGAAAAAAAGCATCACTTTCTCAAAGCGAACTTGCATCAAAACTAAACACTTCAAACAAAAACATTTCAAAATGGGAAAGAGCCGAAAACATACCAGATATTTTCACATTAAAAAAATTAGCTTCAATTTTTAATGTTTCGGTTGACACTTTAATCACTCCAATTTCAAACGAAAATAAAGAAGCTATAAAAACCAAAAACGCCATCCCTTTCAAATGGAGTTTATACATGCTTTTTATGACCGAAGCAATAATAATTTTGCTTGCGGGAATATTATTTTTCGTTTTAAAATTTAAAAATGTTGATAGTTTTCCTTTGTGGTATATTTACATTTATACTCTTCCTCTTGTTGATTTAACAGTCTTTTTATTTATTTGTTGCACAAAAAAAATTGCAGACATGGTGACAAGTTCTCTTTTTGGCTGGTTAGTCACGATTTGTTTCTACATAACTTTCAAAACGACTGAAAATATTGGTTATATTTTCATAATTGCTATAGGATGGCAAATCCTAACCCCAATCATATCTATCTTAATTAATTCTGGAAAAATTATTCGTTTCAACAAAATGCTCCTTAAAAAATTGAACCGCACAAAAAAAGACTAGCCCTTGCCTAGTCTTTTTATTTTGAAATTATTCTTTATCTTTCTTTTCTTCTTCATTTTTTGCTAAATCTTTTTTAAGCAAATCACGAATTTGTTTTAGCAAATTTTCAGTTGTTTCAGCTTCAGCTTTTGCTTTTTCCTCAGCAGCCTTTGCTTTTTCAGCTTTTTCTTTTCTAAGTTCAAGTGCAGCAGCATAAACAGCTTTTCTATCTTTCATATTAACCGTTCCAAGAGCAGCAATTTCTTTCTTCTCTTGTTTTGTTACATTCTTTGCTAGTTCTTTTTCTGCAAAATCTTTTGAATGATTGAGAGTCTTAATAACCAAGAACAAGAAGAATGCAATAATTAAAAAGTTGATAATGGCTTGGAAAAACTCACCTACTGGAATAATTGAATTGTTTATCGTGAAACTCAAATCACTAACGTCAACCTTACCAAATATTGCAGCAATAAGTGGCATAATAACTTTATTTACAAGTGCTGTTACAATTGCTGAAAATGCTGTGCTGATAACAAGCGCAACTGCAAGATCAATAACGTTTCCACGATTAATAAATTCTTTAAACTCTTTAAAAAACTTTTTCATATGTTCATCTCCTTACTAACATATTAGTCAAAAACAGTTAGCATGTAAATGATTTTTAAAAAAATTTTTAATTATTTTTATCTTTGCTATCGCTTTTTTCTACTTTTTCAATTGGGAAAAATTTTTGTCTTAAATAGTCAAACTCATCTTTAGATATTATTTTGGAAGACTTTAAATGTTTCAACTTTAAAAGTTTATATTCAAACTCGTCAATATTAAAATCACTGAATGTTTGATAAACAAAACATTCTTCATCACTTTCAACACTTTTAACTTTCTCATCATCTTCATTATCAAAATTTTTGTTATTTAACTCTAAATTTTCATCTTGCTTAGTCTTTTTCAAATTTTTCAATTTAACACACATCAAAACAAACGACACAACTGCAAAAAGTGCAACAAGTCCATCTATCAAATACAACACCCAAGAAAAATTATTCCCCACAAAAGTTCTAGCATTCAAAAATATACCTGCAACACCAACAATAACTGAAAGCAAATCAACCACAAAGACAAAGAATATCACCGCACCTTTCGACTTAACTTTTCTTTCAACCAACTGCTCTATTTTCGAATTTTCAACAGCTTTAAACTGCTTAAACAAAACTATCTGTTTGACCAAAGAAACAATATCAAAAATAGCTAAAACTATTAAAACTATAGACAAAATAATAACGCCCGTCATTGAAGATTCAAAGTTAACCGAGCCACCAAAAGAAACATTTGAAGTACCTTCCGCTGGAACATTTGAAACATTTGAGATTGTTGATTTAACAAAATTTAAACCGACTGAAATATAAATTCCATACACTCCACCAAATATTAATGCAGCCAAAAGACCAAGAGATGAAAGAATGTAAAAACATGATATTTTGTTAGACTTTTTCATAATTCACCTAATCTTAGCATAAGAAAAAATCGCAAAATTATGCGATTTTTAATGAAAAAGTGCTATATTCTGTTAATTTTTAGATTTTTTTGTTAATTTTTGTTGTTTGAGCCAAATTTTACAAACAAGAGAAGCAGGCAAAAGTTTTGTCAAAAAAACTTGTATATTTGAAACAAATCCATAAATTGAAAGTCGCTTTCTTTTTAAAGAATCTTTGTACGCTTTTCCAACCACCTTTTCTGATTTATACATAACAACATACTTTTTTACAACAACGTTTTCTTTACTAACCGCTCTATCAAAAAAATTCGTTTTCGTCCAATAAGGACAAACACAAGTTACACTTATTCCTTTTTCTTTTAGTTCAAAAGAAAGAGCCCTTGAATATGACAACAAAAATGCTTTTGTTGACGCATAAATGTTTCCATATGGAACTGGTTGAAAACCAGCCACGGACGCAAAGTTCACAATTCTTGACCCTTTATTCATAAATGGCACACATGCATCAGTTAGCTTAACAACTGCTTTCACATTCAAATCTATCATGTTTAAACTAGTTTCTGACTTTATATTGTCGTAACTGTTAAATTTTCCAAAACCCGCAGCATTTACTAGCCACTCAACAACAGCCTGTCCTTTTTCAAGTTCGCTTGCAATTTTGTCAATATTTTCCATTACAGACAAATCAAGCGTAAACTTTCTTGTTTTTGTTTTGATTGATTTTGAAAGATCTTCAAGCCCATCATCATGTCTTGCAACAATCCAAATCTCATCAAGATTTTCAGCATCAAGTCGTCTTGCAAAATCTTTTCCCATGCCGCTACCAGCACCTGTAACAATTGCTATTTTCATATTTTTCTCCAAATCTTATTTTCGATTTTCCATAATTTCAATAATTCTTTTGTATGTTTTTGGGTTAACGTTATTCAAAAGTTTAGGTTCTATTTTCTTCACTTCATCAAGTGACAATTTCACCTTTTTATATTCTCTATTTTTTTCTTGAAACTCTCCATCAATTCCCATATGGTCAGATTTTTCAGTTTCAACAACCTTACAAAGATAATAATATTCAACCCTGTTCGACTTAAACTCTTCACCTTCATAGTTTATCATTGTGTGATAATAATTTTTACCGAGATAAGCCAAAATTTTTACTTTAACATCATATTCTTCTTCTGCTTCTCGAACGGCCGCCTGTTTTGAGGTTTCTCCTTCATCAACTCCACCACCGGGAATAAGATATTCATCAGGTTTTTGACCATCCGTGTAATGAACTTTTATCGCTAACAAGTTATTGTTACTATCCAAAATAAAAGCTCTACTCTTTTTAAAAAATTTATGTTCAACTTTCAAATCATAAGATAACTTTGCCTTGTTTTTGTTATAATCATTCATAAGTCACCCCTTATGGCTCTATTTTATCACACAAAATATAAAAATTCCTACAATTTTTGGTTAATTATTGTTTTGATAGATTTTTCTTATTTAACAAATCATCGTCTAATTCAACATTCTCAAAAATTTTATATGCACATTCAATATCATTAAAATTTATTTCAACATTTTTAGATTCTTCAAAACCGTTCGTGCTTTTATTTTCTAAACAATCCTCATTGGCAATTTTACCAATGAATCCAACATTTTTTGCTGAACTTTCTGACTTCACACAACTTTCTTGAATTTGTTTGTCTTGTTTTTCATTTGCCAGTGGATTATTTTTAAAATATCTAGATTTGTATTTTTGCAAAGATAACAAAAGAGCCTTGTTTGAATCTACACCAAGTTCATTTGAAAGAGAAAACAAAGAATAAAAAACATCGCCAAGTTCTAGCTCAAAATTGCAATCTGATTTAAAACTCTTTGAATTGTAATTTGTTATTTTCAAAAACTCACCTGCCAAATGTCCAACTTGATTAATAATATCAAACAATCTTGCGTTTGGACCCATGTGAGCCTTCTTCAAACTAGCATATTTTTTATTAAAATTTCTCACCAAATTTTGCATAACTTCACCTCTTTTGTATTTTAAATTAAAATATTCAATATTATTCAAAACTATTCATATTATATCACCAACTTAACGCATATGCAAACTTATTTGTCATAAAAATGAATTTTTATTTTTTTATTTTCACTTTTCAATCGCATTCATTTCTTTTCACCATCCACCGCAAATCATAACGCATTTGCAACCCTTTCCATATTTTTAGCATTTCAAGCATAGAAAAAAGCCCCAACGGGCTTTTTGATTTGGTGCGGATGACAGGACTTGAACCTGCAAGCCGTGAAGCACTAGATCCTAAGTCTAGCGTGTCTGCCAATTTCACCACATCCGCATTTTTTATTAAAAATAAAAGAGTATTTACATACTCTTTTGGTGGCTCACCCGGGATTTGAACCCGGGACCCCTTGATTAAAAGTCAAGTGC
>CAKVMF010000002.1 GCA_934771675.1 uncultured Clostridia bacterium | reverse complement strand
CATTTACGTCCTTGTAAAATCGTGCCTGGAAATTTTTTTATTCTTTGCCTGACGGACAGTTTTTGCCGTTTGGGTTGCACATTTGTTATCATGATGCGTCAGAATTTCAAAAATCCCTAGACAGTCATTTACGTCTATGTAAACTCCTGCCTAGGGATTTTTCTATTCCTTCTTACTTACTCAATTTTCGCCGTTTGGGTTGCATGTTGGTTATCATGATGAACTATTTTTGTCGTTTTGTAAAATGTTAAATCCTAGTGCTTTTCCTTTTATTTGTAAAAACTTTAAAATATTTATCATAAGAAAAATAGCATCCTGAACGATGCTATTTTTTGTTTTGATAAAATTCATTTGATATTTATTTAGTTCGGCTTGATTGTTGTCGTTTTCATTTGCTTCATTGATTGGGTTCTCGTTGCTTTCACCATCAGTCAAAACAGTTTTTTTTGATTTTTTTTCTTCAAACACTTTGCATAAATAGTAATACAAAAACACAATGGCAAGTGATAGTAAAACAGAAGCAATAATATCGCTAAGCCAGTGAACGCCTGAAATTACTCTTCCGATAACCAAAAATAACATCAAAAGGGTAGATGAGATTTTTGCTGTGAGCTTGAGATTTTTGTTTTTTAAAAATCTGTCAGATTGATAGTTTGAAAACATCAAAAATGTTATGCTCATAAGCGTTGTTGATGATGGAAAACTTGGCTCCAAATTGCCATTAATAAGAACTGGGCGGTAGTTTAAAACAACATGGTTGAACATCACATAAATTACAAATATTGCAATATAAAATACGCCTAAAATTAAGATGCTGCTGTCAACTTTTGCGAGTTTTTTTCTTTTGATCCATTGCATAATGCCAATAACCGCATAAATCACAGCGGTAACTACAGCCAAGATGCTGACCCAGTCAGTAACCTTGTAAAGCATCATGTTGCAACCAATAATGTCTGCGAACCATTTGTTCATGCTAGAGAGTCCAACAATTGATCCATTTGGTCCAATTGCATTTCTGTCAACCATTGCCACAAGTATTGTAAAAATCAAAAATGCTCCAAAAAATGCTCCCGCCAAAATCAAATCCTTATTTTTTTTCATACGTTCCACCAATGTGTTTTTTGGTGTGAGTAGGCAGATTTGAACTGCCGACCTATCGCTTAGGAGGCGATCGCTCTATCCAGCTGAGCTATACCCACATGTTTTGTTTGTGTTGTAAAATTTGTTGCGGAAAATGTTGGTATGATAAGTAAATTCAAATAATTTTGCAACAGTCAAAGTATATCACCATGATGCTTGGTGCGTCAAGTTTTTATTTTGAGAGAAATGATTGTTTTATTGGTGGTGGCAACATAAAAAATTAACAAAAGAACTTAATAAAAATTGAATAAAATAAATTGTCGAAAAATATCGAAAAATGCCTTAAAAAATTTTTTAAAAATAAATATTGACAAAATTTTTTTAATGGGTTAAACTGAATTTAGTGTTGTGTTATTAAACCTTTGATGAAAAGGAGAGATAAACTATGAAACTAAAAAAGATTATTTTTTCAATTATTGCTTTAATTTGTGTGCTTGTTTTCATAGGATGTAAATCAAACGACAATACTGGTTCTGGTTCAGATGATGGCAACAAGGACCTGCCTTTAATAACCACTTTTTCTTACAAAATGGATGGTGAAAGGGCTGTTATCAATGGTGCGATATTAACAGATGTGACTGTTGAATTTCCAAAAACTATTGACGGTATTGCAATCAAAGGTATTGACACATATTGTTTTAAAAATAATTTCGATATAAAAAATATCATTGTTCCTGAAGGTTATGAAGTTATTGGGGAACAGGCTTTTTATAATTGCTCAAATCTTCAAAGTGTTGTTTTGCCAAGTTCAATAACATCTCTTGGGAAAAATTCTTTTAGAAAATGCGATGCAATAAAAAATGTTAAAATTGGTTCGGTTTTGGAAAACAAATCAATGGTTGATTCTTCGCATATTTTAGACACAGCAATAACCGTTGAAGTTCTTGAAGGTGTAACTGAAATTAAAGATAATTTGTTTGAAAACAATGGAACTATTGAAAAGATTGTTCTTCCAAACACGATAACTTCAATTGGTGAAAAAAGTTTTTTTGGTTGCAAAAGATTAAATTCAATAAACATTCCAAGTGGAATTGAAGAAATTAAACGAGCAACATTTGAGAGTTGTTTAAACCTAGGAGAGATTAAACTTCCAAACACTATAAAAAGTGTTGGAGCAAGAGCTTTTTATTTGACAGGTTTAAAGGAAATATCTTTGCCAGCAAATATAACTGCAATTGAAGAAGAGACTTTTGCAAATTGCAGCAATTTAACAGCTGCAAGTTTTGCTGGGAATGTAACAAAAATTAAAAGCAAGGCATTTTTAAATTGTTATGCTCTTGAAAATATAAATCTTGCAAGTGCGAGTGAGATAGGTGAGAGTGCATTTTCAAACTGCAGAAGTTTGAAAACAATTTCACTTGGTGAAAACCTATCTGAAATTCCAGCACATGCATTTGACGGATGTACAAAAATTGAAACAATATGCATTGGTGAAAATGTAACATCAATTTTTGAATATGCTTTTAACGGGCTTGAAAATTTGCAAATTGTTGATTTAAAAAACACATCAAAAATTTATCAATATGCGTTTGCAAACTGTAAAAGCTTGAAAAACATTGCTTTAAAACAAAAAGCAATAATGCTTTACGACAGTTGTTTTGAAAAATGCTTCAACATTGTTGAAGTTAATTTTGCGTGCAAAAAAGATGAGTTTTTAAGTCAAAGCACAACATCACAAGGAAAGGTTTTTGGAACTATTGAAGAAGTTTCAAAAGTATTCAATTATGTTGATGACAGTTCGCTTATGTTTGATGGTGAAGAATATCGCACGCTTGAAAATGATGACTTTGTTTTCAGAATAATTGATGGCAAGGCAAGAGTTATCAAGTGCAAAAACACAAATGAATCAGTTTCTATTCCAGCTGAAATTGAAGGTATAGAAGTTTTAAGCATAGGAAGTTATGCATTTGCGTTTAATGAAGTGATTAAGCAGATTTCTCTTCCAACGGTTGTTGAAAAAATTGGAACATGTGCATTTTTCGAGTGTAAGGTGCTTACAAATGTTTCTGGTTTGGAAGGTCTTAAAATAATAGGTGACAGGTGTTTTGCTGGCTGCTTGGCTCTTGAAACAATTACACTTGGTGTCAATTTAGAGAAAATTGGAAAATCGGCATTTTATGATTGTCAAGCTTTAAAAGAAATTGAAACACCAGCAAGTTGCGCCAGTATTGGTGAAGGTGCTTTTGAAAATTGCTTAAACTTGGAAACAGCTGTGATAAATTCAAATATTGAAGTTTTAAGTTCAAGTATGTTTTCAAATTGCAAAAAGCTCGCAAATGTAACTCTTTCAAACAGCATTTTGGTTATTGATATGAATGCGTTTCAGGGTTGCAAAAGTTTAATTCAAATTTCGTTGCCTGATTCGGTTGAAGAAATCGGCTATTATGCTTTTTCGGGCTGTGAAAATTTACAGAATGTTTACATTGGAGCGAATGTTAGTGATTTTGGCTATCAGCCATTTAAAGATTGCTCATCATTGCTTCAAATTGAGATAGATATGACTAGAAGTGAGTTTTGCCAGAATTGTTACTACTCATACGGCATGGTTTATGGCAAAGTGCGTGATGATGACTCACAAATTATTTTGATATTTAATGTTTCAAGCATTGATAAAATAAAATTCAAAAATGCATAGTGCTTGACATTGAATATAAATAAAAAAAGGAGGTTAATTTATTAAAAGGTAATTTCAGAAAAGGAGAAAAAATAATGAAAAGGAATAGTATATTTAAAAGAATAGTGCCATTTTCATTGGTTTTTGTGCTTCTTGTTTCAATTTTTAGTATTGTTAACTTTGGCGGAAACAAAGCAGACAAGGCAAGTGCACAAACCTACACTGTTCCATCAAGTGGAACATATCAAATGGCGGACAACGTTGGATACTATCCATCAAAAGCGCAGGCGAACAGCATGTCCTTTGGGGCAAGTTCAATAGGCTCACTTAGTGTAGCTGGGGTTAGAGACCAGGGAACCTATGGTGGTGCAAAAGCCTATTCAAGCGATCCAAGTGAACAAATTTCATTTACTTACAAACTTAACTACAACAAGTCTGGTATCAATAGTAGCGTTTGGAATCTTAGCAGCGATTCAGCTACTTCTGTAAATGGCATTTCACTCAACGGATCTAGCATTGGCAAAGGTGCAATTATTGTTCAAAAGAAAAATCTTTCAGAAAGTAATTGGACAACCTTAATTAGAAGCGGTAACGTGTTTAATAGTAATTCATCATTTGACTACACTTCCGTCAATGGTGAAGATATCAACCAAGGCTGTTACTATAATATTTCAGTGGCATATGAAATTTATAGAGAGTGGTGGGAAACACGTGGTTGGTGGATATTTAAAAGAAAGGAAAGGAAAACAGAATATAAGAACTGTTTGGAAACTTACCAAATCTTTATAGGAAGAAATACTTGTGACATCCAACTTTTGGATTTGGTTGAAAAAGATTATTCATCTTACAGCAACGAAGAATCTCAAATTGATTTGATCAAAAAAGGAGATAATTTGCAAGATGGATCTGTTACAACTCAAGGGTTCCAAATGAATTATCTTGGAAACAAAAGTTACACTGTTGAAGTGAAAAAGGATGGAAACAAGATTGAAAACATTTGCGATGGTATGGAATTTACTGATGACGGAAAGTATGAAGTTTCTGTTAAAAGTTTATTCGGCGATGAAGCAAAACGTTCAGTTTATGTTTTCAAAGGCGGAGAGTATGACAAAGGATTTGCAACATACTTTGGAAATTCAATTTTTGAAGGTCAAAGAATTGCAGATTTGAGCCAAGCACTCCCAACATATCAAGTTGGTGTTAAACTTCGTTTGAATGGTGCAGGTTCATATGTTCCAGCACTCAGGGGAACAATTAAAAACAATTCAACAGGTTTTGTTACAACAGTTGACCCTTCAGAGTCAGCACAAACCTTCACATTAAATCAAGAAGGCGTTTATATGGTTTCACTTGTTAATGGTGATGAAAAACTTGCAGGCACAACTTATCATTACGATTTTGCATTCATTGTTTCAAATGAATCAAGTGCACCAAGCATCAACCTTACAAACATCACAGGAAACCTTGTTATGAGCGACTATGAAACAAAACATCTTGAAGTCGCTTACACAATGCCAAGTGGCAAAATTGCACATATTTGCTTTGACAAAGACAGCAAATACTTGGCTTATCAATTTGCTTTTGAGCTTGAAAAGAAATACGTTTCAGGTTCAAAGGGAGCATATGTTTATAATGGTGTGACTTACACAACAGACATCGCTCTCACAAATGCAATGAACGAAGTTGTTAAAACAAAAGTTACAGAGCAATATTTCATCAAAGGATTAACAGATTTTTATGTTAATGAAGAGATGCTTTCAAGCACAATCAAAGTTGAAGAACTCAATTTTGACAGAGATGTTTACATGACAACAGCTCTTGAACTTGGAAAGATGCTTGCTCAAAATGACATTATTGATGGCAACTTTAAATTTGTTAAAGTTGGAGATTATGAAAGCAAGACCATTGTTGCAAAAAATGTTGCAACTGGCGAAATTATTAATCTTGCATACAACACAAAACTTTCAAAAATGTTAAGCAAATCTGGAAGATATGAAATCACAGAAACAAATGCTTATAATGAAAGCGTAACTTACACAATTTGCTATGAAAACACAAATGAAACAGTTGTATCACTTGATGTTGATGGAACAGTTGTTGATGTTAACAATTCAAACTATCAAATCATCAACGGAACAAATGTTAAGTTTAGTGCTATTGCAAACGAACTTGACAGTGAGGGAGTTGTTGCTATTTTCAATTTAACAACAAAAACTCTTGAACTTAAAAATTATGAAGATGTTAAAAACTTAACTCTTTCAGGAGCAAACTATCTTGTTTCAATGATTGACAGAAGCGGAAATATTTTCAGCTTTGTTGTCAACACACTTTCTGAAAAAGAAACAAGTGTTTCAAGTGCTCTTGCAAAAGTTATGGATGTTAATGCAAAACTTACTGCATTAATCAGTGGCAAAGGCGTTTCTTCAAGTGCAAACACATTTAATGGTTAAGGGGGAACAAAAATGAAAACTTTAAAAAATATTTCAAAATATGTTTTGTCATTTATTTTAAGTGTTGTTTGTGCGCTCAATATTGTTTTGATTAAGCCATATTCGGCTGATATTGATAAACAAAATTGCGATTACAATAGAACAGTCGCTGCAACGCCAGCAACACCTGACACCAATTACAAAGTAAAAGTTTATGATTCATCACTTATTGATGAACAACAAAAGCACGACAGCGTGCTCAGTAGTGCTTCAAATGGAGAAACTCCAGATGATTTAACAGAAGAAGAATTTATTGAATTTCAAATTTTATCATTGTTGTATAATTCTCTTTGCTATGAATTAAATAACCAAGGATTTGAAGTTTTTGAATCAAAAGCATTGAATTTAGACAATGATACAATTTATTTTGGATTGACTTACACCGAATATGAAGAAATTAATGAAACTTATATGAATGGTGGATTTATCGGTGTTGTTAAAGATGATACTGTAATTTCAAACACAGAAAATTTGATTTCATTTAACAATGGTGAAGATGATGGATATAGATACATTATCTCTAACTATGCAATTGAAAGAAGTGATGGTCACTTTGTTTATTATGATAAATATGTTGCATATAGATGGGTTAATGAAAGAACTGTAAAATATAGTATTCAAGATAACAATACTGAAAATTATGATACTAAATTAGGTCAATTATTCTCATATGATGAATGCAAATACATTTATGAAAATGATTTTACTTACACTTCAGTTGAAGTAAAAGCAATGTTTTCTGATATTGATTATGACAGCATTCAAGCAAAGATTGATGAAATCAATGCTGAACAAGAAAAGAATGGTTACTATGTTAGCGAAATAACAATCACAATTATTGATTATGATTTAATCAATGAATGGCAAAATTTGTCTAGCAAAGACTCATTCTTTGGATATGATTTAGATTCGCTCAACGAAACATTCGGTGCTGACACAACACTTGAATTTACCGCTGATGGTGGGGTAAAGAAAGCTGATTTAATCAAAACAAAAACAACAAACTGGTTAAAGGTTGGTTTGTTTGCTGCTATTGGTCTTGCTGCAATGCTTATTGGAGCGGCACTTGCACCACTTTGTGGGGGAGCGTCTTTCGGAGCATCATTGTTATTAATAACAAAAATGACAGCTGTTGCAGTTATTACAGACCTTGCAATTCAAACAACTGTTTCAACAATAACAGGAGTTATTCAAGGAAAAAGTTTTGGTGAAGCACTTAGAGATGCTGCAAAAAGTACTCTTGAACCAGAAAATATTGCAAAATCATTCATGATGTCTGCAATTATGAGTGCTGTTATGGTTGGCAGCGGACTTGTTAAGGCGTGCTTTGTTGAAGATACAAAGGTTTTAACTGAAAGTGGTCTTAAAAATATTCAAGACGTTACTGTTGGTGAAAAAGTGTTAAGTTATGACGAAGCAACTGCAATGGTTTCAGCTGTTGCTGTTACAAACATAATGAGAAGCACTTCAGATGATATTTGTTCAGTTGCTCTTAGCACTGGAAAAACTATCACATCAACATCACTTCATCCATGGTATGTTGAAAGCAGAGGTTGGGTTCCTGCATATGAACTTGCATCTGGTGATACATTATTGACAGAAAATGGAGAAAGTGTTAAAATATTAGGTGTTCACAGACAAAAACTTGATGAACCAATTGATGTTTACAACTTTACAGTAGGTGACGAAAATGATGAATCATTCCACACATATTATGTTGGAAATGATAACGTTTTAGTTCACAATGCTTGTTCAAAATCAACCAAATCAAATGCAAAAAAAGGAACAAATTCATCAAATAATGCTGCAAAAAATCCATCAAAAAGTGAAATTAGAAATGCTAGACAAAAAGCTGTAAGAGATGCTTGGAAAAATGAACAAAAAGCTGTATTGAATAAAAAATCAAAATACACATGGACGGCATCTGAAAGACAACAAATTTTAAAGTATGGTAAAGTAAAAGGTTACCAAGGTTGTCATTTAAAAGATGTGAGCAGAAGTATGGGAAATTTGGATTTGATTGGAAATCCTGATAATATTGTATTTTTAACAAGACAACAACATTTATATGTTCATGGTGGTTCATGGAAAAATGCTACTGATTTGGCTAAGGTAAAGGAATTATTGCCATGGGTTGTAGATAAATTGACTAAATTGGGATTATAAGGAGAAAAAAATGTATTTAGATGAATTGTTAAAGAATAAATGGAAGGTTGACCAAAATAATGAAGAGGGATTGTTGTTTTGTGCAATGCCTGAAATTGACGATGATGTATATTTACATAGACTATATAAAAAAATTGATATTAACTATGCAAACAAATATGAACAAGAAAATGGCATCGTATTATTGCCAGAGCTTAAAGAATTTTACAAAAATTTTAATGGATGTAGGTTATTTCATTCATCGATAAATATTTATGGTTTTGATGTCGAAAAATCTGAACCAATGTGTATGGTTTTAAATAACATAAATCTTCATACAAAACTAAATAATAATGGCTTTGATGGTAAAGATATTGTTTATATTGGAAATGTTGGAGATTATTTGATTTATTATAAACAAAGTGAAATAAAATCACCAAAATTATACCTTTCAAATCATGGTGAATTAACAGTTCATAAAGAATTTTATTCTATAAAAGAACTTTTGTCATTTTATATTAAAGCATTATCATTTGAATATGATGAAAAAGGTTATAGAAAACATCCAATAAATGAAAAATGGTGTAGAAAATTTCCTTTAGAAAAAAATTCATTTAATGGTGATATAGATTGGACGGTTCCAGAAGATGATTTGTCAAAATCAATTCAAAAGGATTAAAAATAGCAGGCAATGCCTGCTATTTTATATTGTCAAAATTGACTTTTGATTCTTTGAATGTTAAAATTAAAATGCTTATCTAGTTTTATAAAATAAAGGGGAAATATGGATATAACATTGTCTTTTGAATATTCTGGAGATATTGATAATTCAATTATGTATTTGTGGAATAATTTTAAAATGATATTCAATAATTTAACAAAAAATAATAACTATGGTGAAGAATTTCAAGATATAAGCATTATTCCAACAATAAAAGAAGAAAAATATTTGGGTCCAGATTGGAAAGAAAGAAGGCTGGTTAGACCAAAATCTAAAGATGCAGACATTAGGCTTATAATGGACTACGATAAATTTGTAAAAGCAGATGAAAACGGAAGATTGCTGCTTTATGTAAAAATGCTTGTAGATGCAATAAAGATTGTGGACGCGAAAAAGAAAGGCGATTTTAACGGAGAAAAATTAATTGAAGACTTGCTAGCTGCAACAAACATAAAGTGGGACGAAATAAAAGATTTGGATGAATTAGATCCAAGATACCCACTTAGTAGAACAGCAAAAGAAAATAATGATTTAGCAAAACAGAGATAAAAATAGCAGGCATTGCCTGCTATTTTTGTTTGATAAATAGTTTAATTTTGTTAAAATGGAAATGTAGTAATAGGAAGTAAAAAATGTATTTAGACGAATTGATTGAAACAAAATGGAAGCTTGAAAAAGATAATGAAGAAGGAAAGATTTATGTTGTTATGAAAGAAATTTCAGATGAAACATATCTTCATACTTTATGCAAAAAAATTGACATAAGCTATTATGATAATTTTGAGCAGCAATACAATATTAGATTGCTTCCTGAACTTAAGGAATTTTATAAAAATTACAATGGTTGCAGATTATTTCTTTCATCAATAAATATTTATGGTATTGGAGTTGGAAAATCAAGTCCAATGGAATTTTATTTAAACGATATCAACAAACATGGTGAAATTAAGGACAAAAAGGTAACAAAGGAAACTTTGGATGATATTGTGTTTTTTGGTGGAGTTGGTGAGTATGAAATGTATTACAAACAATCTGAATTGATGCGTCCAAAGATTTATTTGGCAAAAAATGGCACAATAGTTCCTTCAAAAGAGTTTGATTCAATTGAAGATGTTATGAAATACTACTTTAAATATCTCGTTCCAGAATATGATGAAAAGGGGTATAGAAAACATCCAAATAAAGATAAATGGTGCAAAAAATACCCAGCTATATCAAATGCGTTTTGGGGTGATATAACTTGGACAGTTCCAGAAGAAGATTCAACAAAAACAAATCAAAAAGGTTAAAAAATAGCAGGCATTGCCTGCTATTTTTGTGTGGACAAAAAATTTTGAGTTTGTTAAAATAAATATATGAAAAATAGAAAAATAGATTATCAAAAAATGATTTATGATTTTGTTGTGGGAAAGATAGATTTTGATGAATTTATTGCGAACTTTCAAGATAACTTTAATGATGTTTGCGAAATGCTTCAAAACAAAATCAATAGCTTAAATGATAAGCAATTACAAGAATTTTTTGATGAATATTCAAAGCCTGTTTTTGCAGAAGTAAAATTTTTAAATGAAGAATTTGAAAAAAGTGTGCAAGAAAAGGTTAATTTATTGAAGCAATATGGCAGACCAGTTCCTGAATTTATTTATAAAAATGAGTTGGTTGAACAATTGGCTGTTGAAAGTCGTGATGAAATTTCAAATGGCTACAAAGACGTTAAATCTATGATTTTGAAAATCATGGAAAATGATTCTCAAGACTTGATTTATGGTGGAAAAGTAACATTTTTATTGCAAGACAGTTTATTTGATACTGTTGCAAAACTTTACGACGGATTATATGAAATAGTTCCAAATAAAAACTATGAATACAAGGTTCAAAAATCACTTATTATTGACACTGTTTTAGATAAAATTGTTGGTGGAAACAATAGAGATATTGAAAGAGTTATTGATGAAAAGATATTCAAGCCAACAAAAGATTTTACCGCTGGAAAAAATCCAGATATGGAAACATATCAAAAAAGGCTCTCAAAAGTAAATAGTCTTATAAAAACAGTTTTCCCAGCAGTGGATTTTAATGAAAAATAGGAGAAGTTATGAAGATTTGTATTTCATCAGAAGAATCAATAGGTGTTGGAAATAAAACGAATAAAATTTATTCATTTCTAGAACCTATTTTGAACAAACTTTGTAAAAACAATTATGGCTTGGAGTTTGAACTTATAAGTATAATTCCGACAATAATGGAAGATGAGTTTTTAGATGAAGATTGGAAAGAAAGAAGGCTGGTTAGACCAAAATCTAAAGATGCAGACATTAGGCTTATAATGGACTACGATAAATTTGTAAAAGCAGATGAAAACGGAAGATTGCTGCTTTATGTAAAAATGCTTGTAGATGCAATAAAGATTGTGGACGCGAAAAAGAAAGGCGATTTTAACGGAGAAAAATTAATTGAAGACTTGCTTGCCACAATAAAAATCAAGTGGGAAGATATTAAAGATTTGGAAGAACTTGATGCAAGATATTCAAAGTTGTAAGGAAATATTTATGAATTATTATGAAATAAGGTCGTTAACAAATTGTGCAAAAAAATATGGTAATTTTTTAAATGATTATGAGCCATATGCTGAAATAAGAGAGTTTAGAAATTTTGGCAAACCTTTTGACGGTTTTTCAAAAACTCCAATTATTTTTGAACGAGATAAAAGTTACAAAAATAATGAACCGATTTCAGATTTTTTGCTAAACGATTGGGCTGAAATTATTGTTTCTGAAAAAATTTTCAAGATGTTAAATGAAAAATATTCAAATGAGATACAATTTTTTGAATGTTTTGCGAAAGATGATGGTATTTTGAAACCATATTTCATTTTAAGACCAAAATTTGAGATTGATGTTCTTGATAGAAATCTTTCTGATATGATTGATTATGGTGTTGCTGTATCATCATTTAGGTCGGTTTTAAAAGATAATATTGATGCAAAATACAACTATTTTGCGGTTAAAGATGGAGAGTCTTCTGTTATATCTAAAAAGTTATATGACGATTTAAAATCATTAAAACCAACAAATTTTGAAGTGACAATTATTAAAACTACTTCTAGTGATTGAAAATAATTAAAGCGGGCGGGTGCCTGCTTTTTGTTTTTGTGTGAGTTTGTTTTGGCGGTTAAAAAACAGGGAAGGTGTGGCTAAAAATATTGACAAAAAAGTTTTTTAAGGTAAAATTAGATTGTAATGCAAATGTAGTTTAATGGCAAAACATAAGCTTCCCAAGCTTAGGTCGTGAGTTCGATTCTCATCATTTGCTCCAAAACAAAACCTTACTTTTTCTAGTAAGGTTTTTTTGATATTAAGGGGGTTATTATGAATATTTGGGACAAGTTGATTGAAGCAGCAAAAGCAGAATATCATCCAGAAAAAGTTTCGCCTTTTATTGATGCTCATCATGTTGCCTGTGCAATTGAAGCAGAAAACGGAAAAATTTATTCAGGATTTTGCATTGAAGGTGCAAGCGGAGTAATTGCACTTTGTGCGGAGCGAGTTGCGGCACTCAAGATGTATATGGAAAGCGGACAAACGGTCGTCAAAAAAGTTGCTTGCTATATTAATGGTGAGCCTGACGGAAAGGGCGGTTGGACACCTTGTGGGGCTTGCAGGGAATTTTTCTTGCAACTGAATGAAAAAAATAAAGATATGGAAATTTTGCTTGATGTTAATGGTTACAAAACAGTGAAATTAATTGACCTTATGCCAGATTGGTGGGGTTGGAAAAGATACAACAAAAAAGATAGTTAAGGCGTCTTAACTATCTAAAACAAAAATTGCAAAAGAAAAACAGCATTATGCTGTTTTTTTATTATCTCAAAATAATGGTTGTGCTTGTTGGACAGATTTCATCACCTTCAGCGAGAACAATTTCTTGTCCATGTTTATATTCTTTAACGTAGTTACCAACACGAACATTGAATGTTAAATCAGCATCATTTGCTGCCAAAATTGTCCATTTTCCTGGTTTAACTTCTTCGCCTTTACCAACTTTCATTGTTTTTCTAGGTTTAATGATAATGTCACCACGAATAAATGTTACATTTTCGTTGCCTTTTTCATCAACAATAGTTGCTTCAGGTGTGTATCTAACACCATGTTTAATAACAACATCATCAACTTCTCTTGATTTTTCTTCAGCTCTTATTTTTGCTTTTTTAACAGTGTTTACAATTCCAACAATCACTGCAATAACAACAAGTCCAATAATTACGCCACCAATAATATAGTCAACCATAATTTCCTCCAAAATTTATATCTAAACATAGTTTAGCATAGTTTTTATGATTTTAGCAACTATTTTTATTTTTCTTCTGCAAATTTCATTAAAAGTGCGTGTTTTGCTTAAAATTTGCTCAATTTGATTTAGCAATTGACTTTTTTGTGCCAAAATCTCATAATAAAACTATGAATTTTTTGAAAAAACTGGCAAAGGGAATAGATAAGTTTGAAGATATGTTCATGACAAATCATGCTTGTATTTCATGCGGCGTTGAAATTCCAGATGGTTCAAGGTTCAGTCTTTGCCATGACTGTCAAAACAAAATCAGCATTATTGACGGTTATCATTGCAGGTTTTGTGGTGATAGAGTGTTTGGGCCAAACATGGTCTGTGATAGTTGCAAGCGAAAAGTTTATGAGTTTGCAAACAATCGCTCATGTTTCTTTTATGATGAAGTTTCTTCAAAAATAGTTAAAAATTTGAAGTATAATTCCAGAAAATATATTGCTCCATATATGGCAGAGCTTATGCTTGCAAGAAGTGAATATTTTAAAGATGTTGACATTATCACATTTGTTCCAATAAACAAAAGCAGACTGCGTGAAAGGGGATTTAATCAATCGCAACTTCTTGCGGAGTATATTGGAAACAAACTAGGCATTGAAACGCTTAATTTGCTTATCAAAAAAGAAGGCGGAAAACATCAAGCGGGACTTGATATGAAACAAAGATTGTCAAATCCGTTTGGAACTTATGAGTTTGATGAAGAAAATATATCGAAAGTTAAGGGAAAGAAAGTTTTAATAATTGATGATGTTTTCACAACTGGAAGCACTCTTAGTGAATGCGCAAGAATGATAAAGAAGTTGAAACCATATTCGGTTAGAACTGTAACCTTTGCCAAAACAGATTTTAATTCGTCAAATTAGGATGTTTTTTAACAAAAGATTGTTACTTGGTTAAAAATAAAATAAAACAAAACTTTACAACGGGGCAAAAATAGTTTATTATAACATTAGTTTAATTTTAGGGGATAAAAATGGGTTTATTTAAAGCGCTTAAAAATTTCGACAATAACAGAAGTTTAAAGAAACTTGAAAAGATTGCAGCCAAGATTGAAGCATTGGCTGATAAATATAGTGTGCTTAGTGATGAAGAACTAAAGGCACAAACAGAAATTTTGAAAAATAGATACAAAAATGGTGAAACACTTGATGATATTTTGCCAGACGCTTATGCAGTTGTCCGTGAAGCTAGCACAAGAGTTTTGAAAATGCGTCACTTTCATGTTCAGCTTCTTGGTGGTATTGTTTTGCATCAAGGAAGAATTGCTGAAATGTGCACCGGTGAAGGAAAAACCTTGGTTTCAACTTTGCCAGCATACTTAAATGCTCTTTCTGGAAAGCCGGTTCATGTTGTTACAGTAAACGAATACCTTGCAAAACGTGACGCTGAATGGATGGGAAAAGTTCATAAATTTTTGGGACTTACCGTTGGATTTATTTACAACTCTCAAGACGCAAAAGAAAAGAGAGAGGCATACAAGTGCGATATCACTTACGGAACAAACAGTGAGTTTGGTTTTGATTATCTTCGTGACAACATGTGCACAAAACGTGCTGACATGGTTGGTCGTGGGCTTGAATTTGCAATTATCGACGAAGTTGACTCTATTTTGATTGATGAAGCAAGAACCCCACTTATCATTTCTGGACCAACAGGAGAGTCCTCTGACCAATATATCACTGCTTGCAAATTTGCGAAATCACTCAAAGAAGGCGATGTTGATATTGATGAAAAGAAAAAAACTATCAACTTAAATGAAAACGGAATTGCAAAAGCTGAAAGATATTACAAGCTTTCAAACCTTGCAGATATTGAAAATACCGATATTAACCACAACATTAACAACGCAATTCGTGCGAGATTTTTGATGCATAAAGACGAGGATTACATTGTTCGTGATGGCGAGGTTTTGATTGTTGATGAATTTACTGGTCGTATCATGGTCGGAAGAAGATATAGTGACGGATTGCATCAAGCTATTGAAGCTAAAGAGGGTGTAAAAATCAATGGTGAAAACAAAACTTTTGCAACTGTAACTTTCCAAAACTTCTTCAAGCTTTACAAAAAGATTTCAGGTATGACCGGAACTGCAAAAACAGAAGAAGGCGAATTTAGAGAAATCTATGGCCTTGATGTTGTTACAATTCCAACAAATCTTCCATCAAAAAGAATTGATGAAAACGATGTGTTTTTCTTTTCGCATGAAGCAAAAATTGGTGCAATTTGTGAAGATATTAAGCGCACACATGAAGAAAACAGACCTGTTTTGGTTGGTACACTTTCAGTTGCAAAATCTGAGGAACTTTCAAAAGCTCTTCACAAAATGGGCATTAAGCACGATGTATTAAACGCAAAAAATCATATGCGTGAAGCTGAAATCATTGCTCAAGCTGGTAGACTTGGTGCTGTTACCATTGCAACAAATATGGCTGGTCGTGGTACCGATATTTTGCTTGGTGGAAACAGTGAATTTATGGCAAAACAAGCACTTGCAAAACAAGGTTATGATGAGCCAACAATTGATATTGCCGCCTCATTTTACCCAACATCAAATGAAGATGAAGAAAATGCAAGAAAGGAATATTTCAAATTAAAAGAAGACTTTGACAAAGAAGTTAAGCAAGAAAAACAACAAGTTGTTGAACTTGGTGGTTTAAGAATTATTGGAACTGAAAGACACGAAAGTCGCCGTATTGACAACCAGCTTCGTGGTCGTGCCGGACGTCAAGGTGACCCAGGTTCATCAGTTTTCTATATTTCAGCTGATGATGATCTTTCAAGAGTTTTTGGCAGTGACAAACTTAAACGTATGGCTGAGTTTTTGAAACTTGACCATGACACTGCAATCAACTGGAAATTCTTCTCAAGAAGTGTTGAAGCTGCTCAAAAAAGAGTTGAAGGGAACAACTATTCTATTCGTAAAAGCGTTGTTGAATATGATAACGTTTTAAATAGACAAAGAGAAGAAGTTTACTCTGAACGTAACAAAATCATTGACGGGGAAGATATGCATGATAAGATTTTGGGTATGATTCAAGACGTTGTTGATTATGTTGTTGATGAGTTTTCAAACTTCCAAAAGCCTGAAGATGTTGACCTTGAAGCATATAACAGAGAACTTGAAAAACGTTTGCTTGAACCTGAAACAAACTTTGCAACTTTTGAAAGAATTTCAGATTACACAACAAGCGAACTCAAAGAACAAATTTACAAACTTGCTTGTGAAAGATACGAAAACCGCAAGGCAGAGTATGAAAAACAAGGTGTAAATTTTGGTGCAGTTGAAAGAGATGTTCTTCTTCGTATTCTTGACAAAAAATGGATTGACCATATTGATGATATGGACAATCTCAGAACTGGTATTGGGCTTCGTGGTTATGGCAACAAAAATCCAATCACAGTTTACCAAACTGAAGGTTTTGAAATGTTCTATCAAATGATTAGTGATGTTCGTATGGATGTTGCAAACTTCATGATGGGTATAAATATTCAAATTGGTGTTTCTCCTGAACAACTTGTTCAAATGCGTAGGGCAAAAATGGCAGCATTAAAAACAAACTCTGCTCCAGCAGGCCCTGTTGTAAAGCAAAAACAGGTAGGGCGCAATGATCCATGTCCATGTGGGTCGGGGAAAAAATACAAAAATTGCTGCGGCAAGTCCTAACGGCAAAAAAATAGCCAATTAACTTCGTTTCTAAAAAAAATTCTAGACAGTCATGTACTTCGTTGTACACTCCTGCCTAGAATTTTTTTTGAGCCTCGTTTCTTGACTATTTTTTGCCGTTAGGAAAAAGAGTTGTAAACTCGTGCCTGGACTTTTTTTCATTCTTTGCCTGATGCCCCATTTTTGCCGTTAGGAAAAAGAGTAAAATCCTTGTGGTTTTCTTTTTATTTTTTGTCTGACGCTTATTTTTTGCCGTTTGGATATTTATATGTTCAACTGGTGTTGATGACCCATTTTTGCCGTTAGGCATATTTCTTTGAATGGGGGGGATAAGTTTGTTTTATATTTAGCGAGCACTTTGGTTTTAAGTAAGCCAATATCAATTAGCATGTCGCCCTGAGGAGTGCGTGGCACGACGTGAGGGTCTATTCCTTTTATGTGGTAATTTTGGCTTTATAAAAAATCACCTTATTTATATTTTTATTATTTTATATTTTTTGGTAGATTATTTGCGAATTTTTTTTCAGTGTGTTATTATTATTTTGAGATAGATTTGGGGGACTTTATGTTAGTTAATAATGTGAATGGTGAAAAAGTTGCCGCATCAATGGTTAAAGATAGCAAATTTTATATTGAAGTTGCTAAATTTGTTCAGGCTTACACCACAATTGTGAATAATCCAAATGAATTTTTGAGCGAAGTTCATCTTGAACTTATTGATGAAAAAAAAGAGTTTTTGAATTGGGTTCAATTTGTAACAATTATGCAAAATTGTGATTTTGGATTTAAAACAGTTCCAACTGAAACCGAACTTTTGGTGCTTTACAACTATGCTCTTGAAATTGGTTCACTTGATTCAACTGAAAAAAGACTTGCAACTATTGATGATGTTGCAAATGCCCAAAAGCATTATTACAACTTTGTTGATGAAGCCACTGACAGAGCTGAAAATGAATATTTAAAATATCACAAACTTACTCTTTCAAGAGAAAGGGAAGCGACAAATGCTGACAATAAACTTTCAGCATTAAAAACAAGCAAAATTGTTAGTTTTATTTTGATGATGTTTGCAGTTGTTGTGTTTTCATTTGGTGTTGTTGGAATGCTTTATGAAAATGTTGTTGTTGATGCAATCGGTGGACTTATTCCAGTTTGGGAAAGAAAATATATTGGCGGAATAATCCTAATTGTTTTGGGATTGATTTTGTTTGCAATTTTTGACCATTTTTATATGCGAGCAAAAGAAAAATATTTCCATTTAAAAAAAGCAACTGAAATGATTTTTAAACGTAGTGATGAAACATTGTTTGAAGATATTTCACTTAAAGCAAAGTTTGACAAACTTAAAAGAGATTTGAAAATTGTTCAAGAAGAACTTTCAGACAAAAATAAAAGTTTTGATGTTAAGCACAACATTGAAATTTTAAAGGCTACAAACAAGTATTATCAAAAACTTTGTGAACTTGAAGATGAATATGCTGAAACAAAACTTGCAGCAAAATCAACAGCTGATGAAAAAGCTTTGAGTGATGAAGAATTTGCTCCAGTTAAGCTTACAAAAGAGCAAGAAGAGAATCTCAGAACTGTAAATCGTGAAGCAATCAATCTTGAAGGACAGTTTGATGAAGAAGCTTTCAATGAAAAATTTGAAAACGTAAAGCAATCTGAAGAAGAAAAACAAGAAAAGAAAGAAACAATTGAAGAAAAAGAAAAGGTTGAAAAAGAAAAGGATGAGAAAGACCTTTTGAATTCAATCGATTATATTAAAGATATCTTAGGTTTTAAGCAAGATGAACAAGACCAAAAAGATATTGATCAATTGCAAAAATAAGTTATGTTTTTATAAATAGGGTATTTACATTTGACAATAAATGTGATATAATGTGTTAACTAGAAAAATTAGCCTGAAATACAACAAAAGAGGTGCGATATGCCAGAACCATTTAAGTATAGAGAGCGTAAGGATGACGAGCTCAAATTATCTGAATATCAAGTGCTTGCAACATATGTTTATATGTTCAACGAGATCAAAAAGAATCCAAGGACATATGGTTATACTGGAACAGGAACTGATAAGGATATTGATAAGTATATTTCTGAACAAATGGCTGATCCAAATCAGACCTTTTTGAAGAGTTTGGGCATTGAAGACTCTGTTGATAAGAGTTATTTCATAGGTTATCCAAACAACGCAAAGTATAGAAAAATTATCAGTCAAGCAATTTCGCATGCGGCTGAAAAAGTTGGTGTTGATGTTGCTGATGATTATAGCAAATTTAGTGGTAGACCTTCAAACAACGATATGGCTTTGATTTTGAATCAAAAACGTGATGCAACGTTGGAAGATTACAAAGCCAGAAAGAAGGTATCTTCAGGTAAGCCATTTTACTTTAAAGATGCTGACCCAAGCAAAAACGGTTCAGGTGCACTTTATAGACAATATGAAGCCGCTGAAGATGAACTTGCCGGCAAAAAAGCAACAAAACGTAGTTTGTTTGGAAAGTTTGCTTGGAGAATAGTTAGAACAATTGGATCAGTTGCACTTGCTGGGGCTGGTTTGGCTGTATGTTTTCCAGCAACAGCAGCTGCTCTTGGTGTTGCAACAACAGTTGCAAGACTAGGACTTGTCATTGCCGGAGCAGGAACTTCATATTTTGGTGTAAAAAGAACACTTGCAAATGCCCTTGAATCTGGTTATTGTTGGAAAGACTATATGAAGGCAGCTGCCGATATTAAAGATTTTGAAAAGAGCCGTGGACAATACAGAACTGTTATGGACGGCAAAAATGGGAAAACTGTTAAGGGTTTAAAAGATATTAGAAATGAGCAATTTATGGCTCAAGCAGTTACAACTTATATTGAAAAAGGTGAATTTGTTGGAAAGGATGCATGGCTTAAAAAGTATTTCAACATGGCTTGCAAACGTGACAGAATGGGTTTGAAAGGTGAAGCATTCTTTGAAAAATCAAGAAAAGAATATTTGTTCTGCTCTGACATTAACGACAAAAAAGGTTTCCAAACTATTCTTTCAAAACTTAATGCTGATGAAGTTAAAACAGTATTTAAAACAGATAAAGAATACTTTGAAGTTGAAGACGAACTTAAAGATATAAAGAACTTCACACAAATTGAAACAGTTGATGGAAGCGGAAACAAAGTTAAGAGAGATAGATCTGTAACAGAACTTATTCAATCATATGAACGTCTTGACGAATATGGCACAAAGTTCAAAGATTCAATTGAAGCCAACATCAAATACAAGCAAGCATATGATGCTCTAGATCTTCAACTTATTGATGCACTCAATAATGAAGTTTTTGAAAAACCATATTCTGCTGAAAATATGGAAACAGTAAAGAGAATGCTTGAATCTAGTGTTGTTAAAAAGAGATTGACAACTTCAACAAAATTTGGTGATTTGAGTTCAAAAGTTAAAAGTTATGTTAGCTTTATTGAATTTGAACAAGATTCTGAAAATGACACTTTAAAAGAAGGTCTTAAGGTTGGTGTTGTTGGACAACTTTCAACTGACAAAAATGATATTATCAATAGTGTTAAAGAAATGGGAGCAGATGCAACAACTGATGTTATTGCTGCTGCAAACACAATTAGCACTTCAACTTCAAGAACTACTCTTGAAACACTTGATTTAACAACAATTGCAAATGATGATGCAAGAAATTATCTTGAAGCAATGAAAGAAAAGAAAATTGCTGCTTGCAAAATGACAGAATCTGAAATTTTGAATGGAATCACACTTCCAGCAGACGCAACAAAAGAAGCAGATATTCGTGCAATTGCAAGAGATATTGCAAATGTAAGAGAAGAAGATGCTCTTTATCTTTCAGTTAATGATGTTGATTCTGAAAAACATGATAATGTTAACACAATCACCGAAATAAGAACGAAAATAGCCAATTTGCCTGAAGATACTCCTGAAGATAAACAAGCAAAAAAAGAATTAAAAGATAAATTGTTCAAACAATTTGATAGTTTTGAAAGGAAACGTGATTTGGAAGTTAAGCCAGGTGCTTTAAAAGCTGTTAGAAGTGAAAAAGTTCCAAACATTGCAAAACTTATTGAAGAAATCAAAAAAGTTGATATAACTTCAGATCCAAAAGCTTCTGAAAATAAAATTGATAAACTTTACAAAGACACAATTGACACTGTTAAAAATGATCCAGCTCTTAAGGAATACTTAACAGTTCGTTTGGGTGAAGAAATTTATGAAAAAATCAGGCTTGAAGTTAAAGCAATGGAAGAAGATGCTGTAAACAAGACTCTTCCTGAACTTGTTTCAACACTCAAAAAGATAACTCAAAGCAGATATCTTACTCAAATGCAAAAAGAAAAACTTATTGACAACTTTGAAAGAAATGTTTTGGAAAAAGCAACAAATATTCAATTTGCGAAATATGAAAAAACATTGATGACTTTGAAACCAGAAGATCAAAAAGTTATTGGCTATCTTGACAAGGAATATCCAAAAGGTGGTTTTAGAAACTACATTAAGATGGGAACTGCTTATGGAAAAACTCTTGATAAGAGAATCCAAAGATTGCAAAAATACTACAAAGACGGTCCAAAATTATTTGAACTTAGAAGTAGTGTTTGTAAAGGTTTTGAAGATCATACCGAAGATGAATTGAAAGTTATGTGTGCATTGTTCTTCAATAGAAGTCTTAATGACTCAATGGAAGTTCCTGCAAATAGAATTAAAATGATTTCAGGCATAACTGATTCGTATGATGCTTCAAAATTGTCAATCAAGTCAACCGATGTGAAAAACTCTTATGACACGGCTTCAGCGGTTGGCGATACATCTGTATTTGGGCAAATTAAAAATCAACTTAAGCAAATTCGTGATAGAGATGTTAGCGTTGAAAGTTTGAATGATAAGCTTTTATACATTCTTGAACTTAAAAGAACTTCAATGCTTGGTTTTAAGAGCCATATGAACTTGTTGCTTAACCAAATCAACACAGTTAGGGGTTCTCAACCAATTGAAGCGTTTATCAATGATCCTGTAAATGTTTCTTACAAACAAGCATGGGATGCAATCATTGTTGAATGGAAAAAAGCTGCAAACGCTATTGATGCTGAATATGAAGCAATCAAGGTTAAGCTTGTTGCTGACCATGGAAATAAAATCAGTGATAAAGCACTTAAAACACTAGACACTGGAACAAGTGGTAGCATGATAGATTATATCAAAGCTTTCAACCCAGATAGTGTTTCATCATTGGTTAAAACTTCAATGGCTTCAACAGCTGGAAGAGAAATGGGTTAATTTAAAAAACTGGGGGAGACCCCAGTTTTTTTGTGCAAAAAATTTGGATTTATCTTTTTAAGTAGCACTCAAAAATTCAAATGGTCAAACAATTGACAACGGCAGGGTTTTGTGTTACACTTTTGGCATATTTTAT
This sequence comes from uncultured Clostridia bacterium, assembly GCA_934771675.1. Taxonomy (GTDB): domain Bacteria; phylum Bacillota; class Clostridia; order Christensenellales; family UBA1242; genus RGIG1681. The sequence continues at coordinate 9,764 of CAKVMF010000002.1, read as the reverse complement.
TAGGAGATGTTGGTATGCATTGGAGTGAAAGAATTGCTGACAAGATTATTGAAAGAAATCCAAACAAAGAAGTTTACACTTGTGCCAGTGGTGTCAGCCCATCAGGAAGTGTTCATATTGGCAATTTTAGAGAGATTGCTATTCCTTATTTTGTTGCAAAGGCACTTAGAATGAAAGGCAAAAAGGTTCGTTTCATTTTTTCATGGGATGACTTTGACAGACTCAGAAAAGTTCCTGTTAACGTTGCAAAAATTGTTGATGGTTATGACAAATATATTGGTTGCCCATACACATTGATTCCAAACCCATTTGATGATGGTGCTGAAAGTTATGGCAGACATTTTGAAATGGAATTTGAAAAATCTCTTAAAGAACTTGGCATTGATGTTGAATATATTTATCAACACAATGAATATTTGAGCGGAAGATATGCAGACAAAGTTGCATATTCACTTGAAAAGAGAAAAGAAATTTATGATATTTTGATGAGTTTCAAATCTCAAGAAGCAAGCGATGAAGAACGTGAAAAATATTATCCAGTTGCTGTTTATTGTGACAAGTGTTTGAAGGATTCAACTGTTGTTGATTCATATGATGAAAAAACACATCTTTTAACTTATCATTGCAAAGCTTGTGGACACACCGAAACAGTTGATGTTTTGAAGTATTTCAAAATCAAACTTGCTTGGAAAGTTGACTGGCCAATGCGTTGGAAAGAAGAAGGTGTTGACTTTGAATCAGGTGGTATTGATCACTCAACTCCGGGTGGAAGCTATGATGTTTGCTCAAGAGTTGTTCGTGAAATCTTTAATGGTGAACCACCAACATATCAAGCATATGGATGGCTTGGATTTGCAGGTGTTTCAAGCATGCACTCATCAAGTGGCGTAAACATCACTCCTGATGGTGTTTTGAAATTCTACACTCCTGAAGTTATCAGATGGTTGTTTGCAAAATATGAACCAGAAGATTCTTACAACTTTTATTTTGATGACACAATCATTCGTCATTACTCTGAATATGACAAAGGTCTTCACGCATATCTTTCAGGTGAAGCTGATGAATTTACAAAATCACTCTTTGATTTGTGCTTGATTGAAGGCAAAAAGTATGAAGATGAAACATCCTTCAACACAATTGCTAGTCTTGCTCCAATCGTTGATTTTAACCACGACAGCTTGGTTAAAGCTATTGAAAAACTTGATTTGAAATGGACAGGTGAAGCTGATAGCAGATTTGAAAGAGCAACATACTTCATCAAAACATATCAACCTGAAAAAATGTTCAATCTTTTAACTGAAAAGAATATGACTTTTGCAGAAACACTTTCAGAAGAAGAAAAGGGTGTTGTTCGCAAACTTTACAATTACTTAAATGAACACGCTGAAATCAAAGATAAAGAAGTTCAACAATTTATCTATGACACAGTAAACAATCCAAACTTAACAAAGAAAGAAAATCTTGCAGTTCAACAAAAATACTTCAAAATCTTCTACAATTTGTTGTTTGGTGCAGATGCTGGCCCAAGACTTTATATGTTCTTTGCTGCTAGCGACAAATCAAAATATATTGAGCTACTTAATATTTAACAAAAAAGTCCTTACGTGTTAAGGACTTTTTAAAATTGGAGCATTATGGGGAAAACATATCTTGTTGTTGCAGATATTCATGGCTCATTAAACGGGCTTAAAATGACGCTTGAATTGGCTGATTTATATCATGCTGATAAAATTATCATGCTGGGTGATATTTTTGGTGCAAACTTAACAGAAATGGTTGAAATGCTTAATCCTTATGCTTCAAAGCTTGATATTGTTAAAGGAAACAACGATTGGTATGTTGAGTTTGAAGATGCTAAATTTGAAGCTTACCCAGAGCTTTATGAAAACATAAATGGCAGGCTTGCATATTTGTGCCATGGGCATAGGCTTAACGATATGGATCTTGCGTCATATGGAGCAAAAATTGTTATGATGGGGCATGTTCACAGACCATTTATTAGGCTTGAACAAGGTGTGATTTGGATGTGTCCGGGATCTATTGCTGTTCCAAGGTTATGTGAAAAAAGTTTTGCCATTTTGGATGATTCAAAAATCAAGATTTTGAGTGTTAGTGGCGAAGTGATTGATGAAATTGCTTATTAAAAAACCTAAAGTTACAAAAAAGTGTAAATTTTTAAAAAAAATTTTTTCATAACTATTTACAATTTTAAAATTTTTGGTTATAATTTAAATTACAAAGAGATCTATAAAAATATGTAATAAAACCTATAAATATTTGTTATAAAGAGGGAGCAATTTATGGAAAAAAGATTAGTAACTGTGAATGTTGAAGATAAAAATCTAACAAAATCAACCGCTTCAAAAAAGGTTAAATCTGAAAAGTCTTTATCTCAAAACGAAGCCGAAAAATTTGGAATTGTTGAAATTAACAATGCTCAAGCAAAGTCAAAACTCAAAAATAGCAATGACATTGGCTATGAAAAACATACTTTGAGCAACCAAAAGAAGGGTGTTAAGGCAACAATCAGCAAAGTTGATGACTATTTTGATTTTAGTTTTAGACCTGCTGCAAAGCAAGTTAAAAACGAAACAAAACCAGTTCAAAACAAAAATACTGTTGAAGTTTTGAAAGATGATTCAACAGCAAAAACAACAGTTTTAAGAGCAGAAACATTGCAAGAGAGAAGTTCAAATGTAACTGCTGAAGCATCTGAAAGAATTATTGATGATGCCGCTGCAAGAATCATTTCAATTGCAAGAATTGGTGCATTGTTTGATTGTGAAATTTGTCAAAAAATCAATTAATAAAAAACCGAGAATTATCTCGGTTTTTTTTGTGCTTATTTGAATTAAAAAAGATTTATTGATTTAAACGTTCAAAATAAAAACCGCAGTTTGCGGTTTTTATTTTCGTTTTCCGGATACCATCAATGCGTAACTCAAAAATCTTAAGAAGTATAAAAGTGTTGTTAAGAATGATGCAATATATGTTCTTGCAGCGGCTTTTAAAACTTTTTTTGTTTGACCGAGTTCTTCGCTGTTCATTACACCTGTTTCTTCAAGCATTTTTAAAGCTTTTTTTGATGCGTCAAATTCAAGAGGCAGGGTGATAAATGAAAAAAATGCGCTTCCGCCATACATGATAACACTTGCCCAAACAATCCAATATCCAACAACTGGAATATGAAACATAAATCCCAAAATTGAACCAATAAAAATCAAAGGAATAAATGCAAATGATGCAAAGTTGAGTATTGGTGCAATAAAGATTCTAAATCTAAACAAAAAACTTTTTTGATGATCTTGAATGGCGTGTCCAACTTCGTGTGCGCAAACCCCAAGGGATGCAACAGATGTTGAACCGCAAGTTGAGTTTGAAAGTTTGATTACTTTGTGCTTTGAATCATAACAATCAGTAAGTTTTCCGTTGATTTGAGCAATTTCAACATCATTTATTCCAGCTTGTTTCAACAATTTATCGGTAAGTTCTGCAGCGGTAAGACCGCTTTTTGATGCAACTTTTGCATAAGTTTCAAATGTTGAGTAAACGTTTGACTGACAAATTGAACCATATATAAAACTTGGTAAAATCAAAATTGTAGCCACAATATAAACGAGTGTCCAATCCATAATTATTCTCCTAAAATTATTGTAATAAATTGCTTGAAATTTGTCAATTTTATAATCAATAGAAATTTATGCAGTTTGTTGAAATATTGATAAAAATAATGTAAAATAGTTTTAGGTGAAACAAATGAAAATAGATTACATTATATCTGAATCAACAAAAGGCGCAACTACTGCAGCACTTTCAAAAGTGTGCAAACTCTCAAATGAAAATCCGTTTGAAGATTATATTGTTATTGTTCCTGAAACAAAATCTATCATTATTGAAAAGGAGTTGCTCTCACTTTCAAAAAGTGGGGCTTTTGCCAATGTTTTTGTTTATAGCTTTGTTAGACTAATAAACCGTTTGGGGCTCGTGAATGATGAAAATATCGCAAGTAAACAAACGGCTGTTATGCTGCTTCGAAAAGTTATTTATGACAACTTTGATTCACTTGTTTGTTACAAAAAAACAGCAAAAACCAGTGGCTTTGCTGAAAAAATATATGAAACCATTGCCCAGCTCAAATCTAGCTGTATTTCGCCAGATGAACTTGAACTTTCACTTGAAACAAAAAATGAAGCATTAAAGCAAAAACTTAAAGATATCATTTTGATATACAGAGAGTATGAAAAAGCTCTTGGTGAAACACTTCTTGATGATTGCGACAAATTGGCTCTTTTGTCAAAGTTTGCAAGCACAAATGAAACAATAAAAAACTCGCATATCTTTGTTGTTGGGTTTGACAACATCACTTTTGAGATGCAAGATGTTTTGAAGTCTTTTGCAACGCACGCAAAAAGCATAACTTTTTCATGTGTTTATTTTGCGGAAAACAGAAGCGACAAATATATTCAAGATAATGAGCTTTTTAAGAAATTTACGCATATTGCGGATATATTAAAGTATCCATATACTCCAAGCTTTTCAAAAAAATATAACTCTGGAGATTTTTATAATATTGCTAACAATCTTTTTGCTTTGCAAAAAAAGCAGGCTGAAACACAGGGAAATGTTCAAGTTTTTGAAGCTGAAACATCAAAACAAGAAGTTGAATTTGTTGCGTCAAAAATATTGACTAGAGTTGCAAATGACGGCTTGAGATTTAGAGATTTTGGTGTTTTGGTGAGCAATCTTGACGATTATATTGCAGATATCGAAAAGGTTTTTGCAAAAAACAAAATTCCATACTTTATCAACAAACAGCACGATTTGTCATCACACTTTTTTGTTAAGTTTTTGAAAAGTGCTTTTGTTTGTGTAAATTCAAACTTTTCATATGAAAATGTTTTAGCTTTTGTTTCAAATCCTATTTTTGGGGCAGATGATTTTTCTAGTGTCTTTGGGTTTGTTGTTGAAAGTGGAATTAATTACAAAAAATTCTTAAACTTTGAATCAAATGAAAGATATGCAGAAATTGCAAGTTTTGAAAATGCAAAGCCAGAACTTGAAAAGTTCAAGACCTTTGCAGAAAAGTTTGGAATATTATTGAAAAATGCAAAAACAGCAGGTGATTATATTGATGCTGTTATGTTTGTTCAAGATTATTTTTCATGCAGTGAAACATTAACTAAACTTGCAAAACTTGAAGAAGATTCAAATCTTGAAATTGAATCACAGATAACTTCAAAAATCTTTGACAGAGTTCAAAAATATGCCTTGATGTTTAAAAACTTTATGGGCGAAATTGAGCTGTCACTTGATGAATTTTTGCTTGATTTCTTTTCAGGTATTGGTGAAATTAAACTCAATCTTTTACCAGTTTCAATTGACACAGTTGTTGTTCAGGCTGATACTGACGGATTTTTTGATATCAAGGATATGTTTGCAGTTGGGGCGGTTGAAGGAAGTTTTCCATGCTCGATAAAAGACAGCGGCATAATTTTGGATGCAGAACTTGATGAAACAAAATCTCTCTCAAAAAAACAAGTTGAGCCATCAGTAAAACAAATCAACAAACGTGAAAATTTTAGGATTTATGAGTCGTTGCTTGAACCAAAAGAAAACTTGTATGTTTCTTATAGCAACCTTAACCGAAGCGGCAGTGTAACAAAACCTGCAAGAATAGTCCTTCGATTACTTGGACTTTTTGGAAAAGAAAAAATATTAAAAAAAGATTATGAAAAATTTTCAAATCCAAGCCGTGAAGCGCTTGAGAGTGAGTTTGCAAAAAGTGTTGGGCAGTTCATGCAAAATGAAATCACAAACCATGAAGTAAACTTGAAATTTGGTGCAATTGATGGAAAAGTTTCGCAAGAGATTTTAAGCTATTTTGAAAGTGAAAATTTTGACAGCAAAAAGTTTGAAATTAAAAACGCAAAAGACCTTTATTTTGTTGATGGAAAAACCAGTGTTTCGCAACTTGAAAAATACTTTGCTTGTCCATATTTGTTCTTTGCAACTTATGGGCTCAGATTAAAAGAAAACAAATCTGCAAAAATGTCTAGCCTTGATATTGGTTTGATTATTCACAGGGTTGCAGAACTCTTTGTTAAAAACATTGACGCATACAGTGGTTTGAAAACTGACGAGTTTGAAAGTTCTGTTTTGAAACTTTTAAAGCAGGCGATTGAAGAAAACAACATCAGCAGTGACAGAAATGCAACCATGTTAAAAATGTTAAGGGGCGAAACTGTAAGGTTATGTGGCTATCTTCTTTATGAACATCAAAATTCAGGCTTTAAAACAATGAAAAATGGCACAGAGTATTCATTTTTCGGTGAAAATGCAATAAAAATTCCGCTTGAAAATGGTCAAACCATAAAGATTGAAGGAAAGATTGATAGAATTGATTCTTTTGGCGATTATATCAGAATTATTGACTACAAAACAGGCAGTGTTTCAAGCGAGCTGTCTAGTGTTTATTTTGGTAAAAAAGTTCAGCTTGTCTCATACCTTTCTGCGGTTAATGCTTTGACTGGCAAAAAAGTTGCGGGGCTATTTTATCTTCCAATTCATAGTGATTTTGCAAAAAAGGATGTTAAACTTCAAAACATGTTTAAGTTTGAAGGTTTTTTGCTTGATGATATTGATGTTGTGAAAAATATGGATTACAACTTGTCATTTGAAAATCCTTCAAGCAATTTTGTTGCATTAAAAATTAAAACAAACAAAACCTTGATAAATGAAAATAGATTTGAAATCAGTGGAACATCTAGCAAAAATTTGAGCGAAGATGAATTTGATGATGTTAAATTTTACACTGAAAGACTTTGCGGGCAGGCTGCAAGTGAAATTTTGGAAGGAAACATTGAACCTTCTCCGGTTTTGGCTGCAAGTGAAGAAATTCCAAGCATGTGCAAATGGTGCAAATTTGCAGGATTTTGTGGAAAAGAAAAGGCAAAGTTTGGTATGGGTAGAGAGCTTTCAGGTGCTGTTTCAATAAAGAGCTTCAAATTGGACGGAGGTGACAAGTAATGGAAAACAAAAAGATAAATTGGACTGATGACCAGCGTGCAGTTATTGAACATGAAGGCAAAAATATTCTGGTTAGTGCATCTGCCGGCAGCGGAAAAACCACTGTTATGATTGAAAAAATTGTTAGACTTATCACACAAAAACATATACCAGTTTCTAACTTTTTGGTTGTTACTTTCACAAAAACCAGCGCTGCTGACATGAAGAAAAAACTTATTGACAAACTTCTTGAAAAGGAAGCTGATGAATTTTTACTTGAGCAAATTTCTGCTGTTGAAACCAGTGATATTTCAACGCTTCACGTGTTCTGTTCAAGGCTTATTCAAACATATTTTTATGAGATTGATATTGATCCAAATTTTTCGGTTATTGATGAAACGCAGTCAAATTTGTTTAAGGAAAGAGCAATAACAAAAGTTTTTGAAAATCAAGAAAAACAGGAAAGCGAAGATTATTTTACATTAATTGAAATCTTCAAGAAAAATAGGGATGACACGGGGCTTAAAAATGCTGTTTTTGCACTCAGCACATTTTTAAAATCAATAATTAACAGCGATGACTGGTTCAAAAAGACCATAGAATCATCACATGACACAGATCTTGAAAATAGTGAATGTGTGAAGATTATCAATAATTCAGTTTGCGCACGAATTGGTGGAATAATTGAAGAATTTGAACAATTTATGGCAAGATGTTTGGAAGTTGATGAACAGGTGGCATATGACTGGCTTGTTGATGTTGGATCAATGCTTAAAAGTGTTTCGTTTGCAAATTCATATATCGTTAACGCAAAAAATTTGTTTAATATAAGTATTCCAACTATTCCAAAAATCGCTGCAGAACATAGTGAGTTAAAAAACGACTTTTCAGAGTTTATTAAGGATACAAAGAAAACCATAACAGAACTTTGCTCAAACATGATTTCAACAGATGAGCATCAATTGAAACTTGGCATTGCTACAGCAAAAAAACATCTTGAAATGCTTTATGCTTTAACAAAAAGTTTTGATGAACAATATGCAAAACTCAAGCGTGATGCGGGGCTTATGGACTTTAATGATCTTGAAGTTAACGCACTCAAAATTCTTGAAAATCCTGCAATTCGTGATGCAGTGAAAGAAAAGTATAAGTATGTTTTTGTTGATGAATATCAAGATATTAACGCCGTTCAGGAAGAAATAATTTCAAGAGTTTCTTCAAAAAAGAATCGCTTTATGGTGGGTGATATTAAGCAGAGTATTTATGCCTTCCGTTTGTGCGATCCTGCTATCTTTTTGGATACTCTTAAACGATATTCTGCTGCAGGGGATGATAGCGAAGTTATTAAACTCAATGCAAATTTTAGAAGTGACAAAAAGATTTTAAAGTTTGTTGACAGGGTTTTTTCAGGGGTTATGACCGAAAAGTTTGGTGGAACAAACTATCAAAAAGACGCCGTTTTTGTTGCTGGTGAAAACAATTTAGATAACGAAAAAAGTGTGAATTTGTGCCTTATTGATTCACCAAAAGAAAAGAGAGAAAAAGTTGAAGCAAGCGGAGTTTATTCGGTTAAAAATCACGAACAGGAAGATGAAGAAGACACGGCAAAAATCATAGCAGAAGCAAATTTGGTTGCTGGAAAAATAAGTGAACTCACTGATGTAACAAAGTCTGATGCAATAAAAAGATCAGATATTGCAATTTTGGTTTCCGCAAGAAAAAACCCAAAGATTCAAAAGTTTGTTGATATTTTGGAAGCGTTTGGAATTGCGGTTTCAAGCGGTGAAAAACAAGATATAATCAAAGAGCCATATGTTCAAGAAGTTTTGAATTTTATCACACTTGCTGTTAACAAAAATGATGATATAACATTGTTTAAAGTTTTGAAAAGCAAGATGTTTAATTTTTCAAACAATGAACTTTGTGAAATTCGCCGAATTAATTTTAAAAATAGATTTTTTGAATGTGTTTATGATGGCGTAATCACTGAAAATATCGCACTTGGCGAGAAATTAAAACATTTTAATGCGCAATTAAATCATTACACAAGTCTTGCAAAAATGCTTAATGTTAAAGACTTTGCAAAACTTGTTATTGAAGATTTTAAACTTGAAGAACTTGATTTGCTTGAAAAAAATGGCGTTTCAAATGTTAAAAATCTAAAGCTTTTTGTTGATGCTCTTCCAGATTGTTCGGCCGTAGAATTTGTTTTAAATTATCCAAATTATTCGCAGGATGTTGAAAGTGAACTTTCGGGCGATACTGTCAAACTTATGACAATTCATGCATCAAAGGGTATTGAGTTTAAAGTTGTATTTTTGGTTGATGTGAATCACTTGATTCAGCTTAAAGATACTTACAAGAGTTTTCTTTTAAACAAAGATATTGGCATTGCTCTTGACTACTTTGATTTTGATACAAGAACAAAGCAAACAACAATCCCGATTTCGGCTGTTAGAATTTTGGAACAGAGAAAAATTGTCGAAGAGCAGCAGAGAGTTTTGTATGTGGCACTGACTCGTGCAATTGAAAAACTCTATATTGTTTGCTCAAAAGACAAGGAAAAAATTCGTGAAAAATTTCCAGCTAGACCAAAGGCTTTTGTTGATTGGTTTGAAAGAATTATGTTTGATGAACTTGCAGGTCAGCATGATGAAAAAATCAATTTCGAACTTTACGATATTGGTGATTTGTTAAAAACGGTTGCACCTGAAAAGAAACAACTGCTACTTACCAAAGAAGGTGACGTGACAAAATCT
>CAKVMF010000001.1 GCA_934771675.1 uncultured Clostridia bacterium | reverse complement strand
GCATTTTCTAAAAACCGCTGGTGCAATCTTGAAAGCAGCACCATTTGCACAGTCCAAAACAATTGTTAATTTTTCAAGCGAATGGCTTATGCTGTTTTGCAAAAACTCGCTATATTTTTTGACAAGTTGTGTGTTAAAACTGTAACTACCAAGCTCTGCGTTTGGCTTCACATACTCTCTCAAAAAACTACGCTCTAACTCTTCTTCTTTTTCACTGCCGATTTTTTCACCCTCGCCATTTAAAATCTTTATTCCATTAAACTCTGCAGGGTTGTGCGACGCACTTATCACCACACCAAAATCAAACCCCAGTTTCTTTGTCAAAAAGCTTATACCAGCCGTTGGACAGACTCCAACGTCAATCACACTTGCGCCCGCATTAACCGCACCGCTTGCAAACGCAATCGAAAAAAGTGAACCAGAAAGTCTGGTGTCACGACCAATTAAAATTTTTGCTTTTTGATGTTTCCCTGCCAGTGCATTACCGCACTTGTAAGCAACATTAACCGAAAGTTCATCATTAACCCTTCCACGAAGTCCATCCGTTCCAAAAAATATACCCATTAGTTTTCTCCTTTTAGATAGTTTTGACTTCGAAGCGGCTTGATAATTTCTCTTGATCTTCCAATAACAAAATCATAAGGCTGCGTGCTTTTTGTGAGCGTTGTTCCCGCACAAATATAAGTGTGACTTTTGACCACAACTGGAGCAATCAGATTTGAGTTGCTACCAATAAAGCAGCTGTCTTCAACAATGATTTTGCTTTTTGTTTTGCCATTATAATTTGCAAAGATTACCCCACAACCAATATTGCAATTTTCACCAATTTCAGCGTCACCAATATATGATAAGTGTGCAGCCTTTGTTCCCCTTTTTAAATTGCTGTTTTTCACTTCAACAAAGTTTCCAAGTTTGCAATCATCACCAATTTTTGAGTTTGGGCGAAGATGTGCAAACGGCCCAATTTTAACATTGTTTCCAATCACAGAATTTTCAATGTGGCTGCTTTTTATTTCGCAGTCCTTTCCAATTTCTGAATTTTCAATCGTTGAAAATGGATAGATTTTTGTGCCACTACCCACCTTGCATTTTCCAATAAAATAAACATTTGGATAAATTTTTGCACCGGACTCAATTTGAACATCATTTTCAAACTGACCTTGGTTTTTCGATGTTTGATTGTTTGTTTCATCAACTTGTTTTTCCATTTTTATCTCCAAAAATATCATGTTATCTGCCTAGCAAAAAATAAGTTTTAGCCACCTAATTTTTGAAAAATTTTGAAAAACTTGCTACCACAAATAACTTTTATATTATATTTTGAAAGCCGAAAATTTGTTATCTTGCAAAAAACATCCGTTTTTGAAAAACAAATATTGACAAAATCACCATTACTATGTGATAATAAAAACATCAAAAAGGAGAAACTTATGAACACTAAAGAAGATATAAAGTATATCGAAGATTGTTTGGCTGGGAAAAATAATGCATTGCTTTCATTTGTTGCTGAAAAGCCAGGTTCAGTCAACGAACTCACAACCAATGTCATCATGGAAATCTTGAACGACAAAAATGTTAGGGTCGTTTATTGCGGACCAGCAATCTATTTACCAAAAAATGTGCAAATCCACTACAAGGAAATTTATGACAAATATCTTAAAGGCGAAGCAAAATTCTATCCAGAACTTGAAGAATATTTAACTCGTGGACCAATTTTTGGTTTTGTTTGTGAAAGCATTGACAAAAATGTAGACACAATTCCACTTGTAAAATCAAATTGTGGTGCAACAGGAAATCCAGAATCAGGAACAATGAGAAATGAGCTCTTTCGCCGCATGAACAAACCATATTCAAAAAATGAAAATGGCATTCATGCTTCAGGAGCTGCAAACGAAGCAATGCGTGAAATTGCAAATTTCATGAGTTCAAATTTGCAATATCCAAAACATCTTGAACAATACAATAACTTGATCAAAATCGTTGAGGATTATCAAAAAGATCTTGAAAAACAACAATAAGAAGATTAAAAACAACAAAAAAAGACTTGAAATTTTCAAGTCTTTTTTTTGTGCCAAATTTTTATGGATTATTTAACTTCACTCAATAATGCAAAATATTGAAGATTTATACATGTTGATAAAACCGTAGTTCCATCTGCGTCAATGTTTTTCCCAGCCGACTCATCATCAACAATTTCATGTGTTGGAATGCTTATTGAGAGATCTGAATTGTTGTTATAACTAAATTTATCAAAAGATATTCCAAGGCAATTATCAACTTCTGTGCCGTTTACATTTGTAAGCAAATATTCATTTATTGAACCAATTTTAAGATTTTCATTTTTTGTATCCAATATACTTATTGCGCCATTTGCACCAAGAGAAATCTTGTATGTTTCTTGATTTATTGTAACAACACTTTCTTCTTTTGAACCAACCTTAACATAAACTTTTCCAGCATAGTTAGTATCAAAATATTCCTTTGCTTTTGATTCGAGCATCTCAACAAAATTTTCAAAAGACAACGCACTTGCATTTGACATATCAACCTTAATTCCATTTATGGTTGAATTTGCTAAATCCAAATTTCCTTTAACAAATTCTGATTTCAAAAGATCAATATACTTTGACCCATTTTTTCCACCATGGCCATATAAATTTTGTGAGATTTGACCTTGATATTTAAAATCTTTTCCCCAAACAGTATCTTGTTCATTTTTTCCACAAGCAGTTAAAATCGTAGCTGGAAAAATTATGCATAAAACAATTGCAATTGCTGTAAAAATCTTTTTTAATTTCATAATAAACTCCTTTTGTTATTCTTATGTTATCATATTTTTTTTGATTTTCAAAATTGTTTTTACATTTCTAGCCTTACAATCTTTTTGTGTTATAATGACATTGCAAATAAGTTTTAAGGTGAATTATAAAATTTCAAACGACTTACGTTTCTCCGCTCGGAGAAATCATCTTGCAAGCTGATGAAAACAAACTGACCAGTTTGTTATTTTTAGGCTCAAAAGACAGCAAAAAATGCTCCGCCGCTAAACTCAATGATGATTTAGAAAAAAAAGAATTAAAATAGAACAAAAAAACACAGGCAATCACCTATGTTTTTATTTTGCAAACCATTTTTTTAAAGACAAAATCAATCCGTCTTTTTTGTTACGCATGAAAGCGCTGTGTTAATTTCAATTATATCGCCATCTTTAAAGAATTGCGTTGCGGTTTTTGTTCCAACAATGCAAGGAACTTTATATTCACGAGCAAGCAATGCTGCGTGGCAAACAGTTCCGCCGTCATCAGTTACTATTGCTGAAACAATATCAAGAACCTGTGAAAAAGAAGGGGTTGTCATTGGGCTTATGATGATATCATTTTGTTTTACTTTTTTGAAATCGTTTTCATTAAACACCAAGACCGCTCTGCCGGTAACAGTTCCATTGTAAGCAACTGAACCAAAAATTGAATTTCCAACAATCTTTGATTTTTTCACATCATTCAAAATAAATTCGTTCTTTTTTGCCCAAGCATCAACTTGTTCTTGATCAGAGCAATAAGTGATTTCATTTTTGTAATAAACAAACCCACTTTGTCTTTCTTCCAACAGTTTTTTTGTGAGCTTTTGCTTGTTTAAAATCTCATCAAGAGTCAAAAATTGAATTTGTTTTTCATAATCATTTTTAAGATAATCTTTTGCATATCTCTTTATATAATCAATAATGAGCTCTGTGGCTTTATCAAAAACATTGCGGCTTTCCATCAATGCATTTTTCAAGGTTTTATCAAGCCCCTTTGAGTCAAAATCTCTCAAAACATTGTCGCCAATCAAAAAGTTTGAATAGTTGTTTAAGGTTTCATAACAAACAAAATCATTAATAACTTTCTTGAAGTTCGAGAATTTTGAAAGCATGGTTTTTGCATTTTCGCACGCCTTTAAAGCCTCATTAACATGCTCGCTAGATATAGTTTTGTTTTTAATGCTGTTTTTCACAAAAATAAATGGGTCTTCGTTGTTGTTAGACGTGTTCGAATATTCCCTGTAAACCTTTTTATCAAAAACAATTATTGGGTTTAGATAGAACATATTGTTTGATAGTTTTTTAAAGCCATTGTCATAAACCAAATAATAAAGGCAAATTTCAAACAAATTGCGTGGCCTTGAAAACGTGTATTGAAAAACCTTGTCGTTTAAAAATGAAACAATCGGACGTGCTTGAAGGATGTAAACTGTTTTGTTTTCAACTGCCCATTCAATGTCCATTGGCATTCCATATTTCTTTTCAATAAACTGTGCGTCTTCTGCAATTTTATGAATTTCACTTTCACCCAGTTTTGATTTTTTCCCAAAATTATCAATCGAAAGATTTGATTTTCTAACATAAAACTTTTCAGGGGTCAACTTCCCAGACACAAAATTTTCACCAATATCGTTTACGGACTCAATAATCATATAATCCTTGTTGTCCAAAACATAATCAGTTGAAAACGCAACGCCAGAAAACTTGCTGTTAATCATCTTTTGAACAACAACCGCAATCCCTAGCTGAAGTTTTGAAAAATCACCAATATAAAGTTTTGTGTTCACAGAGTATAATGAAGCAAAACATTTTTTAACAGACTCTAACAAATTGCTTTTTGTGACATTCAAAAACGTTTCAAATTGCCCAGCACATGATTGAGCTTTGCTATCTTCAACAACCGCCGATGATCGCACTGAAACTTTTTTTGAACCAAGCTTTTCAAACGACTCAAAAATGAATTTTTCTAATTCGCTCGGAAACTTGCTTTTGCCAATCAAGGTTTTTATTTCTTCAAATTTGTCATTGTCAAAAAGTTCTTTAATTTCAGCCTTAAGACTGTTAAATTCCAAAAACTGATCAAACATCTTTGTTGTGATTATAAAAAATTCTGGAACATTTACGCCCAATTCTTTAAGCTTAATTAATGAATAACCTTTTCCGCCAAATTCTGTTAAATTACTACTATTTGCTTTGCTCATAACACTCCCCCTTACTTTAATTATAAAAATACAATAACTATTGTCAAATCAATATCAACCATGGTCATTAAATCGCCAAATAATATTGACAAAAAGGCTATTTGATAGTATACTTATCATAACAATTAATGCAAAGTGAAGGGAGTGATTTTAACAATGAAAAACAAGTCAAATTCATTATTAAAACAAAAAAATTTTTATGATAACAAATTCTGTTTTTTAGCAGATGCTCAAGGCACATTTTTTATACAAAAAGACCCAAGAGAATGTTTGAGTCCTGAAGAATTTGCAATCTACTTTTTGGGTGAACCGGGAATTGGAAGCCCTGAAGACAAAGAAACATTGCTCGGTATTATCAAAAAACTCCATTTGGAAAAAGAAGCCGAAGCAATCATGCAAGAACCAAATTTCAAAAGCTATCCAGAGATAAAGAAGTTGTTTTATTTAGGCGACAGATTGGCTGAAGAATACTTCCAAAAAATTGGAATGGATTATGAAGAATCTCAAAAATTTAGGGGTCAAATAGCAAGCAAAGTTTATGCCTTGAGAAATCCTGAAATTTTTCATGAACTTGCAGAATCAAACAAAGATATGAACATGGACATAATTCTCGTTTCACAAGCTGGACAATATATGAAATATGCCTTTGAAAAATTGCTTAAAGATTCAGGCAACAATAATGTTAACGTTGTTATTGCTCCGGGACTAGACGGAACAAGATACACAAAAATGCAACCAGAATTTTATAAACTTTTAAAAAAGAAATACCCTTCAATGTTGTTTATCATGGTTGACGACAACACATCACGTGTTGATCCTGCAAAACAGTCTGGCATTTACGCAGTGCTTTATGAAGAAGGCAAAGACGGCGATAAGGGCGCAACAAAACTTCTCGAAGTTTCAAACGCCGCAATCAAAGATTCTGTTAAAGATTTTTTAAAAAACATTAAAACCTACAAGCCGGTTTCTGGAAAATTTACAACCGCATCTCCCAGCAATGAATAACAAATTTTGTAAGGCTTTGTCCATCAAAAAATCAAAATAAAAAGAGTTCTACTTTCAAGTAAAACTCTTTTTTTTGCTTCAAAATTAAAATTTGATATGTTTTTTAGTTTTTTTCAGTCAAATTTGCACTTTTATTGCAAATCTTTTTGTTTCACGTCTTTTGCTTCTGAAACCAAATTTTCAAAGTCATAAACAATATTGTCTGACAAGCGAACTTTCTTTCCGTCAAATTTCATTAACATCGCCTGTCTGTCATTATCATAATCCATTTTTGCTTCAGGAAAGTGATAATTGAATCTGACTAGCAAATCCATAAATCTGTTTGTGATGTTGTATTGGTCATGGTCCCACTTTTCAAGCAACTCATCAGTGTCCAACTCACCTTTTCCAACACCAAAATTATATCTCCACTCCCATCCCCTGTCAACCCCAATTTCACTCACACCCGCTAACCATTTTTCACAACATTATTGAACAATCAAAAAAATTTTAACATTTTTTAACAAAAGTATTAAAAATAATACAAAATTATAAAATTTATGTTATACTTTAAGAGAAATGGGGGAAGATTATGAGTTTATTTAAATTAAAAAAGCAAGAGTTACCAGAAGATGTTAAAAATATTGAAAATTTTAATAACGATCTAAAAAATTTAATTGAATCTAACAATTATGTATCTAGAAAAAATTATGAATTTCTTTTTCCTAAATATGAAAAATCTCATAATTCTTTAGCTGCTATAAAAAATGCCGAATTACTAAAATCATACTGTAAAAAGAATAGACTTTCAGAAAATTTAATTCTTGATTTTTTATCAAACTACAAAAACCTTAAAAGCATTATAGATAATCGAAATAAATCTTTTGTTGAATTTAAACTTAAATCTGAAAAAGAATATTTAGATAATATTCTAAAAAGCATTGATCCTAACATAAAATTAGACGATGACCAACGAAAAGTCGTTATTACCGATGAAGATTACTGTTTAGTAATTGCTGGCGCTGGTGCTGGGAAAACAACCACTGTTGCTGCAAAAGTTAAATATTTGGTTGAGAAAAAAAACATTGATCCAAAACAAATTTTAATAATATCTTTTACCAATAAGGCCGTTGGTGAATTAAGAGATAAAATTAACAAATCTTTAAACATTCAATGTCCAATCACAACATTTCACTCCGCTGGAAATGCTATCTTACGTAAAAAAACCGATGAAAAACTTAATATTGTTGAAGGCGGATTTTTATATAATACAGTAAAAGATTATTTTTTGAATAAAATCAAAGACAAAAGATCCGCAGACAATATAATGCTGTTTTTTGGTTCTTATTTTGACAATCAATATGATGGAGATAATAAACAAGAATATTTAAACAATATCGCGAAATCAGACTTTAGCACATTAAAAAGTAATTTAAACGAGTACAAATACACCTATACAGAAAGAAATTCAAATAAAAAAGTAACTTTGAATAACGAAATAGTTAATTCTGCACAGGAAGTTCAAATTGCAAATTTTTTATATTTAAATAATATAGAATACGAATATGAACCTAGTTATCCATACTACATTTTTATGGCAAAAAAACGTTACACTCCTGATTTCTTGATAAAACAAAATGGTAAAATATATTATTTAGAGCATTTTGGTATTTCTGAAAATGGTGAAAATAACAAATACACAAAAGAAGAACTTGAAAAATATAAAAAGTGTATTAATGATAAAATTTTGATACATAAAAAACACAACACAAATTTGATTTACACTTTTTCTCAATACAATGACGGCAAAAGCCTACTGGATCATTTAAAACAATTGCTTTGCGAAAATGGAATAGTTTTAAATCCAAAATCATCAAATGAAGTTTTAAATAAATTGACTTCAATTCAGGAAAATAAATATGTTTCTAAAATAGTATATCTAATATGTGATTTTATAAATAATTTTAAAGTTAATGGATATACAGAAGAACAATTTTATGAATTTTTAAGAACAACAAAAAGTGAAAGAACAAGATTGTTTTTGGAAATATGTCGAGAATGCTATCTTGAATATCAAAAAGCCCTTGTTCAAAATAACGCAGTTGATTTTCAAGATATGATAAATGATGCTGCACGTGCTTTAAAAGAAGTTGCTTCATTAAAAGAAAAACTAGATTTTAAATACATAATTATAGACGAATATCAAGATATATCAAGACAACGTTTTGATATGGCTAAAGAATTATCAAAAGTGACAAATGCAAAAATTATCGCTGTTGGTGATGATTGGCAATCTATTTTTGCATTTAGCGGATCTGATGTAACGCTATTTACTCAATTTTGTGAAAAAATGGGCTATGGTGAAGAGTTAAAAATAACCAGAACATATCGAAATGCCCAAGAAGTAATTGATATTGCTGGTGGTTTTATTCAAAAAAATGATACTCAAATAAAGAAATCCCTCATATCTCCAAAATACATTGATAATCCTGTGATTTTAATTAGCTATGATGATAGTCCAATACAAAAAGAAGAATCTGTAAGAGATGGCGGTCCATTACACAGAATGGCAATCGCTCTTGAAAAAGCCATCGGAGAAATAGTATCAAATTTTGGGTCAGAATCAAAAATCCTCCTTATTGGAAGATATGGTTATGATGGTTCTCAATTAGAAAGGACAAAACTATTTAAATATTATGAAAATGGAAACAAGGTTGTATCAGAAAAATATCCAAACGTTAAAATAGACTTTTTAACCGCTCATAGTTCAAAAGGTTTAGGCTACGATAATGTAATAATTATAAACGCAAAAAATGCCGTATATGGTTTTCCATCAAAAATTGAAGATGACCCAGTAATGAAACTGGTTATAAAACAACATAACGAGATAGAGTATGCTGAAGAACGAAGATTATTTTATGTAGCTTTAACCAGAACAAAAAATCGAGTTTATTTAATAGTTCCAGAAAAACACCCATCTCAATTTGTATTAGAAATAAAAAATGAATATAAAAATGTTGTTTTAAAAGGCAATTTAAATCCAGAACAGGGAAGCTTAATAACCAATAAAATATGTCCTTTATGTGGATATCCTTTACAAAGACGATACAATAAAAGTTGCGGTATGACATTGTGGATATGCACAAATGAACCTGAAGTATGCGGATTTTTATCTAACAATCTGATTGGCGGAAAAATGTCTATACAAAAATGCACCGAATGTCTGGATGGATATCTAATAGTAAAAACAAAAAATGAATTCCCTTTCCTTGGCTGTACAAATTATAAAGTCGATGGTTCTGGATGCAATAATACATTATCTCAAAAAGAATATTCTGATAATATAAATAAAAATGAGATAATTGACTTTGATATTTCTAAACAATTTGATAATGAACATAACACATATTTTAAAAATAATTCTTCTTGCGATAAACAATTAGAAACTAAATCAGATCATTACGATATTAAAAAAGAAAGTAATGATATTTGTGAAGCAGTTCATGACATTAACGAAAATGAAGAAAAAAATTACAATTATTTTTCAGATGATAAGTTAAATGAACTTGCCATTGCTTTAAGAAAATTTGCAGAAAATATGTCTAAAAGAGATAACATACCATTTTGGAAAATATTAAGAAAAAAAGCAATAATAGATATTTGTAAAAAACGTCCTACTTCAATACAAGATTTTTACGACAAAAAGGTTTTGTTAGGAAAAGAAAAAGTAAAAAAATATGGATTTGAAATATTAAATATTTTAAATAATCACAATCCCCAACCAAATCAACAAAACATAAATAACAAGGTGAACTATGAAATAAGCATCTGTGATACCATAATACAAGCATGTAAAAATATTAATAATCCAAGATATTATGGAATTACAATGTTAGCAAATTTTTTAAAGGGAAATAAACCGCAATCATTAATCGATGCAGGATTAAATAACAAAGAACTATATGGCTGCTTGAACAATATAACCACACAATCCATCATTGATTTAATTGAATATCTAATAGATGAAAATATTTTATATCAAACAAAAGGATTATATCCAACTGTAAGAGTAAATCAAAATATTACGGATATAAACATAGATTGCAATATTGTTCACGAAATACTAAATCATGATTTTTATAACAATCAAAATTCGGAAATTTCTAACATTAAAACACAAAAATATGGAAATTATGAGGTTATAGTTGATGATAATGGTGTTGTGCTGACTGATATTAACCTTCTTGAAACATTAAGACAAATCAGATTTGATTATTCTTTAAAAAATGATATGCCAGCATTTTATATTTGTTCTAATCGAATTCTAGTTATGTTAGCCACACTAAAACCAAAAACAAAGGAAGAGTTTTTATCAATAAAAGGCATAAAAGATAAATGGTATGAAACTTACGCTCAATTATTTATCGAAGCCATAAAAGAAGCTGACAAGTAATAAATTTGCCAGCTTCTTTTTATTATAGCCATTTAACTCATATCAACCCAAATTATATACCCGTCGTTCAATAAATTTAATATACCCTACCAAATCATCGCATATTTTTAGTCACAAAATTTTATACAAATTATAAAAATCATATCAAATTAGCATTCATAGCTATCAATTAGAAATTTATATATCAATTTTCAATGAATCTTTTAAAATATACACTTAATAAAATGATGGGCTTTCAATTCTCTATATTTTTTTCATACAAACAATACAAAAACTATAAACATTCTAGATATAAAGCACAGATATTCATTTTTTATCAATTTATCAGACAAACTTTACTGAAAAATGCAATTTCAGCATAGACGTGAAAGTGATATGGAAATGTAAAGCACGAATTTTGTCGAATGTATTGAAAAAATTAAACAAATGTGATAATAATAAGATATAAACTACATTATAGGAGGAGTAAAAGTGATTAGTTATAAAAATTTAGGTGGAAATTCAAACGTTTTAAGTTATGAAATTGGCTTGACATATATTGATGTTAAATTTGGTGATGGATCAATTTATAGATATTCAAATCAATCAGCAGGAATTAATAATGTTAACCAAATGAAAATACTTGCAGAAAAAGGTGTTGGATTAAATAGTTTTATTATGAGAAATTGCAAAACAAAATATGAATTTAAAACAAGATAAAGGGAGAAAAAATATGGGTGAAATTAAGTGTCCTAAATGTGGTGAGGTTTTTGAAATAGATGAAACAAATTATAATCTATTAATTAGCCAAGTTAGAAATGACGAATTCAATAAAGAATTAAAATCAAGAGAACAATCATTAAAAGAATCTTCTCTTAAAGATGTCGAGCTTGCTGTTGCAAAGGCAAAAGAAGAAGAAAAGGATAAACTTAATAGTTTAGAAAAACAGGTAATAGAATTAAACTCCAAGCTTAAAGACTCTGAAAACGAAAAAAATACAGAAATGTCAAATTTGAAACATGAATTTGAAACAGAAAAG
The DNA here is from genome assembly GCA_934771675.1 of uncultured Clostridia bacterium. Lineage (GTDB taxonomy): Bacteria > Bacillota > Clostridia > Christensenellales > UBA1242 > RGIG1681. The sequence continues at coordinate 24,361 of CAKVMF010000001.1, read as the reverse complement.
TTAAAGCTACAATCAAAAATTGACAACAATGAAAAAGATAAAGAGTTAGAAATACAAAAAATATTATCTGACAAAGAAAAAGAAATAAATGAATTAAAATTAAATGTTGAGACTTCTGATATTAACCATCAAAACGAATTAAAGAGAAAGGATGATGAAATTGCGTATTATAAAGATTTAAAAGCTCGACAATCGACAAAAATGGTTGGAGAAACTCTTGAACAGCATTGCCAAATTGAATTTAATAAATTAAGGGCTACAGCATTTAAAAATGCTTATTTCGAAAAAGATAATGATGTAAAGACAGGTAGTAAAGGTGATTATATTTATAGAGATTATACAGATGAAAAAATAGAATTTATATCTGTTATGTTTGAAATGAAAAATGAAAATGATGAGACGGCAACAAAACATAAAAACGAAGATTTCTTTAAAGAATTAGATAAGGATAGAAAAGAAAAAAAATGTGAATATGCTGTACTAGTATCTCTTCTTGAAAGAGATAATGAACTATATAATCAAGGCATAGTTGATGTATCATATAAATATGACAAAATGTATGTTATTCGACCTCAATTTTTTATCCCACTTTTAACTTTACTTAAGAATATATCATTAAATAGTGCTCAATATCAAAAGCAATTAATAGAACTAAAAAGTCAAAATATCGATATTTCAAATTTTGAAGAACGAATGACAGACTTTAAAAATCAATTTGGTAGAAATTGCGAACTGGCTACTAAAAGATTTGCGATGGCCATTGATGAAATAGATAAATCTATCGATCATTTAAACAAAATAAAAGAAGCCTTGCTGGGATCGCAAAATCAATTAAGATTAGCGAATAATAAAGTTGAAGACCTTTCAATAAAAAAATTGACAAAAGATAATCCGACAATGATTGCGAAATTTGAAGCTGCGAGAAAGAAAAAAACGGATTAAATCGTGTACCTAAATGTACCTAATGTAGCAGTTTTGGGCAGTTTTAGGGAAAATTAGACCGAAGGTTGATGAGTTCAATTTTCGGTCTTTTTTTATGCAATTTTTGTGTACCTAAAATGACAATTTTGTGTACCTAATGTGTTTTTTGAAGAGAGTCGTGTCCTTAAAATTTGTAAATAAAAAATCGCTAAAAGCCTGTGATTTTAGGCGTTTTAGCGACTTTTGTTTAATGGAGCTGGTGACGGGAATCGGACCCGTGACCCCCACCTTACCAACTTAAAAATATTTTTGAAAAACTATAACCCTATGTCTTAAAGCCCTTGATTTTACTAGTTTTTTTAGATGTAAAAATAGTTTAGGTGTTAACCTTTCAAAAAAGTTGACACCTATTGACACCTACGGCCATTTTTGAGCAATACTTTGGCTGTTTAAAACTATCTAAAATTGCCTAAAAATATCTAATACTTTGCTAGTTAAATTTGATTGCAACGGATATGGACATATTAAAAATATTATGTTATAATTGTCTTGCAAATGGATTGGCTATGAAATTTATTTGCTCCCTGATTGGTAAATTATTTATCAATCCCCCTCCAATTCAAACTTTAAGGAGGTAAAAAAAATATGTTTGAATATGTACCGAAAAGTGAATATCAACCTTTTAAGTTGGAGGTTGATGAAATTTTGAAATCTATTCAAAGAGATTTGAGAGAAAATGGAATTTTAACTTTTCAATTCAACTTAATTGGAAGTGCTAAAAGAAAATTGATTACAAGAGTAGAAAATGGTAATCAAGGCTTTGACTTGGATTATAATATTGTAATTCAAAAAGTTTTTAACAACAGATATAATAATGCAAAATTACTAAAACAAAAGTTTATTGATTTATTTAATAAATATTTTGATGATAGTTATGATTACTCCGAAGATTCAACTTCCGTAATAACAATAAAAAAACTAAATGCACAAAGAAATAAAGTTATTTGTAGTGTTGATTTTGCAATTGTTAATTACTATGAAGATGAAGGGGGTATGGAAAGACAAAAATATATTAGATTTGATAAAAATACTGGTAATTACTCGTGGGCTTTAAGAAAAGTTGCAACAAATCATAGACATGTTGAAGACTTAATTAAAGAAAAGAATTTGTGGGAAGATGTAAAAGTCTTATATCTTAACAACAAAGACAAAGAACCATACAAGAAATCAAGAATTGTTTATTATCAAACTCTTGAAACAATTTATCATAGAAACTTCCAATAAAAAGTGGCACCAGAATTTTTCTGGTGTTATTTTATTTGTAATTGTAAAAAATTATCGTTGCTTGTATCATTGCAATGATATAAAAATTATTAAAAGCAGTTTAGTTTATATCATTAAACTATGTGAAATGATTTTTTACAAAACCATATTTTCTCCAGAAAATGCACTTTTTCTGCATTATTTGGAGAAAATATCGTGAAATTGGTTGATTTTCCCCAGATAATATTATATAATTGCATTATCTGGAGGGAATATATGATAGTCACAACTCAACAATTAAAAGAACAATATGCTGATTATTCGAATCCATTAGCAAAAATAAATAGAGATGTAAAGCAAGGAAAGTTATTTCCTTTGGTAAAAGGAATCTATGAAACCAATTCAAATACTAATGGTTCAAGGCTTGCACAATTTATTTATGGTCCATCTTATTTATCATTTGATTATGTTTTGTATCAGCAAGGATTAATTCCCGAAGCGGTTTACAACACATTTACATGTGCAACCTACAATAAGAAAAAAATTAAGACATATACAAATTGTTTTGGAACTTTTATTTATAGAGATATTCCTAAAGCGGTATTTAGTTTGGGAGTCCTTGCTTTTCAAGATGAAGAATATTCATATCAAATGGCAACAGCAGAAAAAGCGCTTTGCGATAAACTTTATACTATATCTCCCGTGAAAACTATTAAAGATTTAGAAAGATTGCTATTTGAAGATTTAAGAATAGATGAAGACAAGTTTAACGAATTAACCAAGCAAGACATTTTAAAACTTGCGCCACTATATCACTCAACAAACTTAAATTTACTTGCAAAATTTATTAAAGGAGAAAAGTAAAATGCAACAAGTATTAAGCCAGATGTTATCAAAATATCAAATTAACAATATCGAAGACAAGAAGAATGCCATAAAAGAGATTGTTCAAGAAATAGTTCTTTGTGGACTATCTCGTGGTGGATTTTTTAAAGAAGCGGCATTTTATGGTGGAACTGCACTAAGAATATTTTATGGATTGGATAGATTTAGTGAAGATTTAGATTTTTCATTAATTACACAAAATCCAGATTTCGATTTAACCAAATATTTTCAATATATTGAAAACGAGACAAAATCACTTGGCTTAAATTTCAATGTGACAGAGAAAATTAAATCTGTTGATTCCAATATAAAATCTGCTTTCTTAAAGGGTAACACAAAAGAACATATTTTATCTTTCTATGAAGATAGTGAAGATTCTAAATTTATCAATAAAGAAGAAGCTATACGAATTAAGTTTGAAGTGGACATTAACCCACCAACTGGTGCAACTTATGAAACTAAGTTTGGATTGTTGCCTTCTCCTTATCAAGTAAGATTATATGATTTGCAATCATTATTTGCAGGTAAAATTCATGCTTGCCTTTGCAGGAATTGGAAATCAAGAGTGAAAGGTAGAGATTTTTACGATTATATTTTCTTTTTGTCAATTGGAGCAAGAGTGAATTTGGAAAATTTGAAAGCAAAGTTGGTTCAATCAAAGTTTATTAATGAAGATTATGATTTAACTATTGATAATCTAAAAGCATTACTAAACGAAAGATTTGAAAGTCTAGATATAGAACAAGCAAAACAAGATGTCTTGCCTTTCATAAAAGACAAAACAAAACTTGATTTGTGGAGTAAAGAATTTTTTATTGAGATAACAAAAAAATTACAGCCAGTTTAAAATTAAAGGTTGCTATGAAATCTACGAGCCAAATAAACCAATAGTTTGTGGTCATTGGCATTGTTCAGCACTTTGGCACGAACAAAACCCAATTAAATACGAAGAATTTGGAGATAAAGCCAATTTTGAACCTTTTACAACAAAAAATATGATAGCCATAGACGCTTGCACTATTTATTCACATAAAGTGAATGTAGTTGTTTTGGAAGATTGAAATTTGCTAAGGAGGAAAAATGAAAAAAACAAAAAAACAAAGGATTCCGATTCCAATAGAACTTTCAGATGAAGTATTAAAACTATCTGATAGAACTTGTTGTGTATGCAGAGAGAAAGGAAAAGATGTTCAAATTCATCATATTGATGAAAACCCATCTAACAATTCAATCGAAAACCTTGCTGTTCTATGTCTTCAATGTCATAACGATACACAAGTTACTGGAGGTTTTGGTAAAAAATTAACGTCCGGTCAAGTAATAAAATATAAAAATGAATGGCTAAAAATAGTGAAAGATAGGAATGATAACCTAGCAAAAGGAATTCAATCATTAGACAAACAACAATGTTGGGATGACATTAATTTTGACAACCAACAAGGGATTGAAGGTGCAATACTTGGTGTGGGATTAAATCAAAATTATGTAGAAGCATGCCCTAAATTAAATATTTTTCAGGATGCAATAAACTGTTTAGAATTATTAAATTATGTAAATATAATTGGAGAATCTGGTTCAGGAAAATCACTTACAGCATTTCAAATTGCATATGAATATTCAAAAAAAGGATATAAAGTCTATAAATATAATGGAAAAGATAATCCAACCTTATATAGTGAGCTCTCTCCTGCAATATACATTTTAGATAATGCACATTTATATAAAAATATTGCAAATACAATTCAACAGCAGGCAAAAAAGGAATGTAAAGTTATTTGTGTATTTACAGATGTAATTAATTCAAACGAGAATAGTGTAAGAATAACATCAAAACAATCGGTAAATATCTTGTATGAATATTATACTCAAAATGCTGAACAAATAATTCCAATAGTTAAAAAAATTAATAAAAAAGTTGGATTCAATTTTGGCGATACATCATTTTCATGGTTAATCAACAAAGCGGCAAGTCAAAAGTCACCATACTATTTTAATTATATAATCAGAGGAGCATCTGATTATATAAAAACAAAAATGGAAGATTATAAAAAAGATGAATTTCTTGACTTGTTGGCTGTAATAGCTATTTATCAAATTTTGTCAGCAGATAACTTTATACTAATTTCGAAGTTAAATGAATTAATTTCAAGTAAAATATTTAATTATGATGAATTTGAGAAAAAACTTATTATACAAGATAAATTTATAATAAAAGAAAATGAAAGTTATAAGTTTTCACATATTTATACAGCAATTTCATTTTTGAATAGTTATATTTTATCTTCGTTTGACAATCAAGACTTTGCAAATAAATGTTTTCTAACATTAATAGATAATAACACTTTTTGCAATCTTGGTTTGTTATGGTTTATTATTAATAGTCCCCACGAAATCTCAATTAAGTATAAAACTAATAGAGTTTATTATTCATTGTTTACAAAAGAAGAAATAGATAAGATATATAATAAAGTTTTTGAAAAGAAAAATGAACCATATTTTTTCTCTGTAATAGAAAGAATTTCTTACTATCATAAAATAGTTCATGATGATAGCACGAGGAAAGCATTGCTATCTGTTATTAATTCATGTGTTGGTGAAGATTTTATTTGTGTTGGTGATTTTATAAACATGTTAATTAATGAAGCGGGTAGAAAAAACTATGAGATACTTGATTATTATCTTAAAGGCATAGACTTTAAAAGAATATTTGAATTATTTAATGGAAGTTCAACAAAAGATTTGTATGTGTTTATTCGTTTTTTTGATAGAATACTTTATAGAAGTAAGTATATAGGAATTACATTTACTCAGCATTTAGACGTCGAAAAATTTATTTTAAAAATAAATAATGCTAATTTGGATAACTTGTATGTTCTTTCATATTTGTCAGCTATTTTTATCAATGAGAATAATGGCTTAAAGAACATAGAAAATGCAATTATAGAAAAAACATGCTCGTTGCTTAATTTAAATCCATTGAAGGTTTGGGTTAATTTAGATGACCTTTTCTTATTTACCATTTTAGGGTATAATAAGTATGAACAACGATTTATTAGAAAAAAACAATATACAGATATAAAAAGCAAATTTATAAATAGTATTTCACTTTCCAAGTTGTCACAAGAAATTGAAAATAATTATATTTTTCATTGGCAAAGCATATCTGAATTTATGAGAATTATTTATTTATTAGATAAGAATAAATGTAAAGAAATTATTAAAAATGTAAATATTAATAAATTATCAAATACAATTAAATTATTATGGAATACAGAAAATGAATTTGAGATTTTAATGGCCTTTTCTTATGATAGTAAATTTCTTTTCGATTTAATTAAAATTTCAGAAAATCATATAAATAAAATATCATTGAATTTGTGCTATTGGTGTCCGCATGGAGCAATATATTTAAGTAACAAAGGTAAATCTTTAAGTAAAAATGAAGTTAGAAATGATTATGTGATGACAAATGCAATAATTAATATGATACAAATAAATAAACCTTTTGCTCTAAAAATGTTGAGTAAAGAAAAAGATAATATAGTCAAATATATTAAATCTGAGTTTTGCTATGGTGAAATTAATGGTGAACAAGAGAAATTAAATTTCTACAATTCATTAAAAAGTATAGAAGATGAAATATTAAAATTAGATATGACAAATGAAGAAAAAGACATTTTGCTAAACTATAATAAGTATAATTTGACTCATCCAAAAAAAATATAAAAACTAAGTTTTAGATGTAAATTATTGGTTTGTTTTGTTTTTGAGCGTATTTTAAAGTGCGATAGGCTCCGCTTTTATAGGTTTCTTCTATGTGGCAAACGAGAATGTCGCAGTGGTCTATTATCCACTCGTTCCTTTTTGTGATTTTTTGTTTGTAATGCAATTCTTCTATCTCTGGAAATATTGAACCATCATAGCACGATGGCAAATCATATTTTTCTTTGTCGTGATGATAATATGTTAAAATACGAATTAGTTTGATGTGCGGATATTTATGTTTTAATTGTAAGACTGCGTGTGCACACTTTTCATCAAAAGCACCATAGTGTCCGTCATAAAAGATGGTGTATCCTTTATTTATTAAATCTTCTAGAACTTCGGGCAATTTGTTTTCTATGCCAATGCAATGCCACTCGTATCTATGACCAGTAAAAGCCACAACTTTATCATCTTTAAACTCGTTCAAGGTTTGCTCCTTTTAAGTAAAAAAGAGCAAATAATTGACGGCTAAATTTCAAACATTACTAAACATCAATTCTAACGATAGGTGTAATCAAAAGATAAAGGAAATCAAATAAAAAATCGCAAATTTATAGTAAAATGGTTAAAATTTTGCGAAAATATCATAAAAATTTAATAAAATTCAGTAAAAAAGACCATCTATCGTTAGAATAGGTGGTCTTTTAATTACGCAAAAAATCTTGTGCTAGGATGTTCAAATTTTAATTTTTCAATTTGTCCTTTTACAAATTTAAATATTTTACAAGAAGAATCTCTAACATTTGTTACAAGATATAAAATATAATTATTTTGATATGTGTTCATAAATTTAATTTCACCAGCAGACATATTAAATACTTTTTTAGAGCCCTGTGTTGATTTCACTTCAATATATTTTTTAATTCCATTTTCAACATATTCAATATCGTATGGAGATGTTGGGTAGTCAACACTTGTATGATAAATATCTGTTATATTTGGATTATTGTCATGTAGCATATTTAAAATTATTTGTTCCCCGCGAGCACCATTTTCAACTTTTGTTTTATTTGCTAATTCAAAAACACTTTGGATATCTGTAACGCTTTCAGTTTTGTTTACTAAATAATCATTTACAAATTCAAAATCATTTGCATCAAATTCTTCAAGTAATAGTTTTTTGCCTGTTCCTTTTGCTCTTTTAAACACATTTGAAAGTAAAATATTTTCTGGCCCGACCATTGTTGTTATAAAATTTAATGTTGAATTTTCAAGATTATATTCAAAGCCCCTGACAACATAAGCAAATCCACCATTCTGCTTTAAAATGCAATCTAAAACATCTTTGTTATCCACATTGAATCCATCGCTTTTGAATTTTAAAGTTATAGGGTAATGCAATTTCATTCTACCTAAATGTGTATTTTTTGTTCTTGTTCCATCTCTCTTGATAATAAATTCATCTGTTTCTTCTTTGATATACATCCCAAATGAAGAGTTGCAATTTAATTTAACTCCATCAAGAAATATGCTTTTAAATTCAAAAAATTGTTTAATTATACTTTTTGCTTGCGAAGTAGTATTTTTTAAACATCTTGACAAAAGCATATCTGGTAAAAATTTGACCGCCAAATTATGCTTTGTTAATTGTAAAATATCATTATGCCAATCTTTTGGGTTTGAAGCTTGATTAATTGGAGTGTGAACAGTTGCTGTTTGTCCACGCTCAAAATCATTTTTTATTCCATAAAATAAAGATTTTTCATCTATTTTAAACTTTATATTCATCAACATACTCCTTAATTAAAAATCTGAGAATATATCATCATCTTTAAGTTGAGAAAAAATATGTTCAAGTAAAATGGTTACTAAATTAACATCCCAGCCGTTGCCTGCTCTTTTAGAAAGTTGTGTATAAGATTGATTATTAAAATAAATGTCTACTTCTCGTCCATTATTTTCTAACCCTTCTAATCCCATAAGTCTAAATTGTTCAGTGACAGACATTTTTCGGACTACTTCTTTGTCTTTATGTGCTTCAATTACTCTGATGCTATTATGCTCGGGCATTGTTAAAGTTATGGAATACCCATCTGTTTTAATTTTTTTGTTATAAACATCAAAACAAAGTGGTTTATCAACAATAAAACTATTAATATTATGTTTTTCTTTTAAATGCTCAATTTGTTTGTCTGATAGATATAAGTTTTTAGGAATTTTATCGACTGGGTCTAAAAAATCGCCAAGTCTTAATTCATTTTTTCTTTGTGGCGGAATCATAGAAAAATCCTTTGGTAAACCACCAAGTCTTGCAAACATCCAAACTCTTTCTCGATTTTGTGGAATTCCATAATCTTTACTATTCAATACTGCCATAGCCAATGGAGATTCCTTTGGGTCATTTTTATCAGAAACATAACCCATGTCACGCAACATATTACACATCTGTTTTCTTGTTTCATCAAATTTTTTAGAAAGCAACCCTTTAACATTTTCTAAAAGAATGTATTTTGGTTTTTTAACTTTACAAATTCTCATAATATGTTCAAACAATGTTCCGCGACCATAAGGGTCATCCACACCTTTTTGCATACCTGCGGTAGAAAATGGTTGGCAAGGAAAGCCCCCAGTAAATAAATCAAAATCTGGAAAATCGTCGTCATTAGGATTTGCTTTTGTAATATCTGAATAATTTTTAATTAGTCCACCATGACTATCTTTATGATTAGCATTGAACAAATCTATTGCATACTTGTCAATTTCTGAAAATGCTACGACTTCATAGTTAAAATTTTTATGTTTTTTCTTTAAATTTCGCAAAGCAAAACTTCCACCACCATAACCAGCAAATCCTTCAAATACTCGTAAAACATTATTACTTTCCATCATATCTCCCTTGTGTAAAAGAGAAATAGATGATTTTTTGTCATTTAATAAAAGCCTACTATTATTGCGACAGATGGTCTCTTTTACATATTTTTTAATTCAATACACATTGAGTATAACATACTTTATTAAAATTTGTATTGAAAAATTGAAAATTTATGGCTTTTTAAAAAAATTTTATACATCTGTCGCAATAGTAGGTGGTCTTTTTATATGTTTTTTAAAAATAATTTTAAGAAATTTTCAAAATATGAATTTACTTCCTTAATTTTTTAACTTTAGATGTCCTTATAGAGATAGAAGGACAACCTTTACAAGTTAAAATAAATAAGGAGGATTTTTATATGAAACTTAAAGAATGGCTAAGTGTATGGCTAGAAAAATACACAAAACACACTGTGAAACTCAGAACCTATGATAGATACAAATACATCATAGAAAAACACATCAATCCTAAGCTTGGGAGTTATAAATTAGATGACCTAAATGGCGAGATTTTTCAAGATTTTGTTTTGAGTGAACTTGAAAATGGTAATCTAAATAACAACGGAAAACTTGCTAACAACTCAGTTATTGGAATTGTGAATGTTTTGAAAGGAAGTATGGCACTCGCTAAATCATTGGACAAAGTGCAAAGAGATGAAATAAAGAAAATTAAGTTGCCAAGTCCAACCGAAAAACCTGTTACGGCTTTTGAAAAACACGAGCAAGAAAAAATTGAAAAATATTGTCTTGCTTCAAACAAAAACAATTATGTAGGAATTATAATTTGCCTTTATACTGGAATTAGACTAGGAGAACTATTAGCTCTCACTTGGGAAGATATGGATTTTCAAACAGGAATTATGAGCATTACGAAAACTAGTTATAGAATAAAAGAGAATGGTGTGCCTAGAATTGTGATAGATAATCCTAAAACAAAAAATTCAAGCAGAGTTATCCCACTTCCTAAAGCATTATTAGATATTTTGAAAAAAATTAAGAAAACATCTAATTCAAAATATGTTATTTCAACCCGCACTGGCGGAATTGTTGGAACGAGAGCTTATCAAAGGACTTATGAAAGAATTTTGAGCAAAATTGGTGTTGGTTATAAAAACTTTCACTCACTTCGCCATACCTTTGCAACTCGTGCTATTGAAATGGGAATGGACGTTAAAACCCTATCCGAAATTCTTGGACATAAAAATCCAGTTGTAACTCTTACAAGATATACCCATTCAATGATGTCTTACAAAACAGATATGATGAACAAAATGGGCAAAATGCTTGCTGTCTAGTTTTGCCAATAAGCTTAAAAAGATCAAATTTTATCAAACGACAAGGAATCCTTTAACAATACAAAAAAGACACAAACACAAAAAAATTAAATGCGGACTTGAATTTTCTAATGTATTATGATATTATTTAATAAGCCAATGAGGCAATAAGGAGGTGTCTTTATGACACAATTTTTGAAATTGCCCGTTCTGCTTAATCGTCTGAGCTAAAGGGCAACAAAAAAACAATGTAGAACAATAACTACATCAAGGAGGACGACTCGAAGAAACAAGTTTCATCAGCTTGTTTGTAGGGTGGTAAAGGGGGCTAAAACAATATGCAACTTTTACGATTGATGGATATAGAACTGGCAACGCCGGGGCTTGCAATACGAAGAGTATCATGCGCTATCGTACGAAAAAAATCCACCCGAGGATGCAGAGAGCAGTAAAAAAATATTGGGAAATAAGCATACTTGATGAACATGCTTATTTTTTTTAGCACCAATTGACTTCGTATAGAATATTTATTTAATTTAAGAAGAATTAGACTGGGAGTTTAAAAATTGAACTCTCGGTCTTTTTTTATGCAAATTTACTACACTTTTTGGAGCAGTTTACTATACCTATTGTATTTTTAGCCTAAAATTAAGCAAAATTTTGAGCAAAAGAAAAACCCTTGAAAGTGCCTATTTTACTAGGTTTTCAAGGGTTTTTGATAATGGAGCTGGTGACGGGAATCGGACCCGTGACCCCCACCTTACCAAGGTGGTGCTCTACCGCTGAGCCACACCAGCATAGTATATTTGCTGTGTTGATTTCAAAAACATATATTCGCCTTTTGAAAGATCAATCACCAACGCACATAGTATAATGAATTGTTGGCATGTTTGTCAAGTGGTTTTTAAATTTAAAGTGAAACACTTGCCCACCCTCTTTGCCTTTTAAGTGGATTTATATCTAATTTCTGGATTTTTAGGTATTTTTTATATTTTTTGCACTATTTTTTAATAATAAAAACATAATTTTGCGTTTTTTACTTTAACAATTCTAAAAGTTTTTCAAGAATAAACTTTACACTTTGAGTTCTAACATATTTTCTTGACTTTGGTTTAAAATATTTTGTGAATGTAAAAACTTCTCCATCTATACAAATTCCAAAGCAAACCATTCCAACAGGTTTGGTTGCTGTTCCGCCAGATGGGCCAGCAATTCCGGATGTTGATAAACCAACATTTGCGCCAGATTTTTTCGCAATCCCCTCAGCCATTTCGCCAGCAACAAGCTCACTAACCACGCCTTCTGATTCAATTGATTTTTCGCTTACACCAAGTTCACTAACCTTAAACTCATTTGCATAAGTTACCGCTCCAAAATCAAAAATTTCGGAAGCACCAGAAACATTGATTATTCTTCCTGCAAGCATCCCGCCAGTGCAACTTTCAGCAGTTGACACTTTGTAATTTTTTTCTTTTAATTTTTCATAGACTTTTTGCTCAATTGTTTTCATTATTTTGCTCCATACAATTTGTTAGTTTTTATATATTCCACAACTTCAAGTGGAACATTTTTTATTGCGTCATCAAACCTTTGATTTTCGATATCTTTTCGAATATTTGTTGCGCATATATCAATGTCAAAATTTATAAACAAAATGTTTTTATTGTCATTATACTCTGGGAAATTTTCTTGATGAAGACCATTTCGTGTCATAACATAAATTATATATTGACTGAGCAAAACATCTGCATGATCCCACCAATAAATTTCCTTTAAGTTATCCGCACCCATAATCAAAACAATTTCATCATTTGGATATTCTTCTCTAAAAATCTCAAGGGTTTTGTAAGTTGATAATTTTCGATGCTTTATCTCTATATCAGAAACCAAAAAATTTGGATTGTTTTGAGTTGCAATCTTTACCATTTGAAATCTATGTTTTCCACTTTCAAGTCCCCTCTTTTCATACTCATCCCCTGCTGGCACAAAAATAATCTTGTCCAATAATTTTGAATTCAAAAACTGCGAAGCAATCTTTAAATGAGCAAAGTGAATAGGATTAAAACTTCCAACATAAACTCCAATTTTCATTAACAATTCTCCTTTCTTTGGTATGCAGGAACAGAAAACTTATGGCTAGCAGCGGCGTGCATTTTTTTTATTTTTTCATACACATCACCTGAAGTCAAAGTTCCATTTATAACCTTTTCAATATCTGCGTAAGTTACACCCAATTTGTCTTCATCAGTTTGTCCAGAAAGCCCATCACTTGGAGCTCTAAACAAAACAGATTCAGGAACACCAAGTTCTTTTCCAATTTCAATAACTTCACTAACAGTAAAACTTGAAAGGATTGCAATATCGCAAACTTGATCGCCACCTTTTGTGAAATAACCAACATAAAGTTCACATTTGTTGCTAGTTCCAGCAACAAGATATGGCACTTTTTTCACACTTGAAAGCATTGCAGAATAATAATACAAACTTGCCATTCGAAGCCTTGGTTTTAAATTTATATTGCTATTTTTCAAATCATCTTTGTTAAGCTTTCCATGAGTTTTTTCAAAAGATTTTTCAAACTCATCATTAACATTTGTAAGGTCAAAATTGTAGGTCTTTACACCAAAATGTTCTGCAACTTTTTCGGCTAAAAGTTTATCTTCTTCACCAGAATGACATGGAAGCGTTACTGCAACAACGTTTTCACTACCAAGAGCTTTTACAAGCACACCAAGAGCAACACCGCTATCCTTTCCGCCAGAAAGCCCAATAACTGTACCGCCAAGATTACATTTTTTGTAATAATCACGAATGAAATTTACAAGATTTTCAAGTTCATCTTTTGCATTGAATATTTTTTCCATATTATTTTTCCTTATAGTAAAGTCTGCATCTACAAAATCCTTCAAATTCTGAATCTTTAATTTGTTCTCTAAATTCCTTGCACATGCATTTTGTATCTTCACTTTTTTTGACAACGCAAGGGCAATAACCGCCGGTCCTTTTTAAACCTTCTTGAACCAGTTTAACAATCTCTTTGTCTGGATTAAAAATTACTTTCATACAGTCCTTTTTTGCAAAAATATTGATTTTTTGCATAAATTTATATTATTTTTCACTATTTATTTTAATTTTTTGCGATTTTTAGAATTTTTCTTCAAGAATCAATTGGTCGTTTAAGTTGAATATTTGAACACCTTTTTCATCCAATATTCCATAGCATTTTTCGCAGCCGTTTTTTGGCAACGTTATGCTTGCAACATTGATGTAAGTCACTCCATCAACAACGGTTTTCTTTGTAACATGAAAATGTCCATAAAGCACAATACTTCCATTTGCAAGTTTTGCTGGAGTTTCAGGATTTATATGATGACCATGAGTAAGAAAAACAAATTTTCCGCCAATATCAATCGCAGCATTTTCATTTATCATGAAATTTAAAACCATTTGGTCAACTTCGCTATCACAATTTCCACGAACTGCAATAATTTTGTCTGCAAGTGAGTTTAAAATTTCAGTTACTTCTTTTGGAGCGTAACCTTCTGGCAAATCATTTCTTGCACCATGATACAAAATATCGCCAAGCAAAACCAGTTTGTTTGCACCGATTTTTTCAAATTTTTCCTTGATTATTTTTGCCGAAATTGAACTTCCGTGAATATCTGTTGCAATTAAATATTTCATAGTTTTCTCCTTAAAATTATATTATCACAAAACAAAAAAAATTAACAATAAAAAAGCACCAAAATTTTGGTGCTTATAATTATTCTTCATCGGTTGCTTTTTTAATTGAAAGACCAATACGTTTTTTTGCAAGATCAAGGCTAATAACTTTTACCTTAACAATTTGACCAACAGTGAGTTCTTCACTTGGATGTTTGATGTATCTATCACAAATTTCACTTATGTGAACAAGTCCATCTTGGTGAACACCAATATCAACAAACGCACCAAAGTCAATAACGTTTCTAACTGTTCCTTTCAAAACCATACCAACTTTAAGATCTTCAATTCCAAGCACATCAGTTCTCAGTTCCAAATGCTCTGCTTCTTCACGAATATCTCTACCTGGTTTTACAAGTTCAGCAACAATATCTGTTAACGTTGGAACACCAACACCAACTTGTTTTGCAATTTTTTCTTCACCTGCATCTTCAACAAGTTCAGGAAGTCTTGAAACTTTTCCGTTTTTAACATCTTCTTCCGTCATCTTGAAGATTTTCAAAAGTTCTCTTGCTGGTTCATAACTTTCAGGGTGAACTGAAGTGTTATCCAAAATTTCAGAGCCGTTTACAATTCTAAGGAAGCCAGCACATTGTTCAAATGCTTTTTCGCCGAGTTTTGAAACATTCAATAAATCGGCTCTAACTTTGAAAGCACCATTCTTTTCACGGTAAGCTACAATATTTTTTGCAATGCCTTCATTTAAACCAGCGACTCTTTTAAGCAAACTTACACTTGCAGTGTTTACATCAGCACCAACAGCGTTAACGCAATCTTCAACAACACCATCAAGAACTTCAGTTAAACGTTTTTGTGGCATATCATGTTGATATTGACCAACACCAATTGACTTAACATCAATTTTAATAAGTTCGGCAAGTGGATCTTGAAGACGTCTTGCAATTGAAACCGCACTTCTCAAATTTACATTGAAGTTTGGAAATTCTTCAGCACCAAGTTTGCTTGCTGAATAAACTGAAGCACCAGCCTCTGAAACGACTGCATAGCCAACTTTTCTTGAAAGGGTTTTGATAAGGTCAGCAACAAAAATTTCACTTTCTTTGCTAGCTGTTCCGTTTCCGATTGAAATTACATCAACTTTCCATTTTGAAATAAGTTCTGTCATGATGCGTTTGCTTTCATCAATCTTTTTGAATGGCTCGGTTGGATAGATAACGTTTGTATCCAAAACTGTTCCGTTTTCATCAATAACTGCAAGTTTGCAACCCATTCTGTATCCTGGGTCAAAGCCCAAAATTCTTTTGCCTTTAAGTGGAGCTTCCATCAAAAGTGGCTTTAAGTTAATTTCAAAATTCTTTATTGCTTGTTCGTTTGCAGCGTCAGTAAGTTCTGCTCTAATTTCTCTTTCAAGGCTTGGTTCAATAAGTCTTTCAAAAGAATCTTTTTGAACTTCTGCAAGCAAATCTTTGAAAATTGTGTCTTTAATCTTGTAATTCTTTTCAATGATTTCCAAACATTTATCTTCATTATATTCCAAAGTAACTTTCAAGAAACCTTCATTTTCACCACGGTTGATAGCCAAAATTCTGTGTGAAGGAATCTTGCTGATTTCTTGTTTGAATCCATCATAAACCAAATATGTGTCAGCATCTTTTGCTTTTTCGCTGCCTTCTTTGTCTTCATACTTGTTGCTATTGTCAATAACCTGCTTTTTGGTTTTCTTTTCTTCCTTTGCTTTTTTGAGAACGCTTGAAATGAACCCTGTTTTTTGCATGAATGTTCTGAGTTCTTTTCGAAGGTCGCTGTCATCTGAAATCTTTTCTGCAATAATATCTTTTGCTCCTGCAATTGCATCATCAACTGTTTCAACACCTTTTTCTACATCAACAAATGGAGTTGCAAGTTCTTCCAAAGTTTTGCCGTCTGGTTTTTGAGCCATAATGATTTCTGCCAGTGGCTCCAAACCTTTTGCAATAGCAATTGTTGCTCTTGTTTGACGTTTTGGCTTGAATGGTCTATATATATCTTCAAGTTCCGTTAATGTTTTTGCGGCATCAAGTTTTTTAACAATTTCATCAGTGAGTTTACCTTGCTCATCAATGTTTTTTATAATAGATTTTTTTCTATCTTCAAAGTTGCGAAGATATGTGAGTCTGTCAGCAAATTGACGTATAACCTGATCATCCAAACTTCCATGCATTTCCTTTCTGTATCTCGCAATAAATGGAATTGTTGCCCCTTCATCAAGAAGTGAAATAAGGTTGTTTGAATATTCTTCTTTAATATTAAATTCTGCGGCTAGTGCTTTTGAAATTTCCATAAATAATCCTTTTTAGCAATGTTTTAAGCGAAAAATTCGCCACACTCATTTTATAACAAATGGCAAAATCTTGCAAAAGAAAATTGTTAAATTTTTTAGTTTTGGTAATTTTTGCTTGAAAGCACTTTTTTTTAGATTTTCAAAATGGAGTGGTTTGTAACATTTTTAAATTGGTTTTTTGTGCTAGATTAAAAAATTTTTTATAATATCAAAATTTCTTTTGAAAATAAGTAAATTTTGTATATAATTTGATGTAGAGGTTAAAATATGAAAATAGCAATTTCTTGTGAATCAACCTGCGACTTGTCAAAAGAGTTGATTGAAAAATATAATGTATCAATAATTCCATATAGTATAATTTTAGGGGATAAGGTTATTGATGACAATGAAAACGTCCCTGCTGAAATTTTTGATTATGTTGAAAAAACTGGCATTCTCCCAAAAACCAGTGCCATCAATGAAGAAATTTACAAAGCATACTTCAACTCATTGCTTGAAAAATATGACGCTGTTATTCACATCACACTTAGTGGTGGAATAACAAGTTCTGTTGAAAATGCAAAACATGCATCTAACCATTTTGACAATGTTTTTGTTGTTGACTCAAGATCCCTTTCAACCGGAATTGGACTTCTTGCAATTTATGCCAGAAATCTTGCCGATGCTGGTAAACAGCCAAAAGAAATTGCCGAACTTGTTGAAAAGCGTGTGCCAGCAGTTCAAACCAGTTTTGTTATTGAACGTCTTGACTATCTCTATAAAGGCGGAAGATGTAACGCACTTTCACTTTTTGGAGCAAACCTGTTAAAGCTTCGTCCACAAATTGAACTTATTGATGGAAAGATGAAACCAGCAAAAAAATATCGTGGAAAAATGGGCAAAGTTATTGAAGAATACACCAAAGACGTGCTGACTGAGTTTAACAATCCAGACAAATCAATTGGATTTATAACTTACACAACAGCAACCCCTGATATGCTTGAAGCTGCAAGAACAGCGCTCAAAAATGCCGGTTTTGAAAATATTTATGAAACCGTTGCTGGCGGAACTATAACATCACACTGCGGCGAACACGTTCTTGGAATCATTTATATTAATGATGGTGGCAAAAACTAAAATCTTATTCAAAAATATAGCAAAAATATAATATGTATGTTAAAATAAGCTTGGCAATTATGCTAAGCTTATTTTTTTAGGTGAACTATGCAAATAAAAATTAACAAAGCGAATTTTGGGTTTGGCGGTGAATCACTGCTCGAAAACTTTTCGTTTGAAATAAACACTCATGACAAAATTGCAATCATTGGAAGAAATGGCTCAGGAAAAACTACCCTGCTTAAAATTTTAACAGGCGAAATCGAACTTCACCAGCCAGATAATTCTGCTCCAGTTTTTGTTAAAACGGGAAACCCTTCAATTTCATCATTAAAGCAGATGACTTTTGACAATGAAAATATTTCTCTTGAAGACGAAATCAAAACTTGCTACAAAAATATTTTAGATTTAAAAACGAAACTTGATGATATTCAAATCAAACTTGAAACAAATCCAACCGACAAAATGGTTGAAACGTTTTCAAGACTCCATGATGAATTTGAAAGGCTCGGCGGCTACACATATATCGCGGAATACAACAAAGCCCTTTCATCGTTCGGTTTTAGTGAATACGACAAAGCAAAGAAACTTTCAGAATTTTCTGGCGGTCAAAAAACAAAGATTGCATTTATAAAATTGATGCTTTCAAAACCAGACTTGCTTATTCTTGACGAACCAACAAACCACTTGGACATAAAGGCTGTTGCTTGGCTTGAAGATTATATTTCAGCATATAAAAGTGCCGTTATTATTGTTTCGCACGACCGTGCATTTTTGGACAACACAATAAATATTGTTTATGAAATTGAACATAAAAGACTAACAAAATATGTCGGCAACTACACAAAATTTATTGAAACAAAAAACGCAAACTATGATATTGCTTTGAAACATTATGAAGCTCAACAGCGTGAGATTGCTGATATAAATGAATTTATCGAGCGTTTTAGATACAAAGCAACAAAGGCCGCTGCTGTTCAATCAAGAGTTAAATATCTTGAAAAACTTGATATTTTGCCACCACCAGAACGAGCCGACGGCAAAACATTTCATAAAAAAATCAAGCCAGATATTGAAAGTGGAAGCGAAGTTTTGAGTTGCACAAATCTCAAAATTGGCTACGACAAATCAAAACCACTTGGAACTGTCAATTTAAAACTCATGCGTGGCGAACGTCTTGGCGTTATTGGCGGAAATGGACTTGGAAAATCAACATTCCTTCAAACCATAACAGGAAAAATCCCTGAACTTTCAGGCTATTTCAAGTTTGGCTATCATGTTGAATATGGTTATTTTGCCCAGCTCGCATCAAAATTTTCGAGCACAAAAAGTGTTTTTCAAGAATTTCAAGACGACTTTCCAGACCTTTCAGGAAATGAAGTTAGATCCGCACTCGGTGCATTTTTGTTCTCTGGAAAAGACGTAACAAAACAAATGAACTCACTTTCTGGCGGAGAACTTGTTCGCTTTGAACTTGCAAAAATATTGCAGAAAAAACCAAATCTTTTGATTTTGGATGAACCCACAAACCATATGGATATTGTGAGTAAAGAAACGCTTGAAGACTTGCTTTTGAATTACACAGGAACAATTATTTTTGTTTCTCATGATAGATATTTCACAAAAAAAATTGCAACCAAACTTTTGGTTTTTGAGCAGGCAGAAATAAAGTTTTTTGATGGAACATTTGCCGAGTACTGTGACCCTGTTTCAAAAAAGATGAAACTTGAACCTAAAGTTGAAACTCCAAAACCTGAAAAAAAAGAATATCCTGTTGATTTTGATGACCCAAAAGAACCCGATCCAATCTTGTCACTTTCACCATATCTTGCATCAAGAGAGAAAAACAAAATAACAAACCGCTTGAAAAAAGTTGAAGAAACTTCTGCAAAAGCCGAAGGCCATTTGAAACAACTTCAAAACGATTTTGTAAATCCTGAAATCGCCAGTGACTTCAAAAAACTTATGGAGATTCAGGGTGATATGGAAACAACTCAAATCACAATTGACAAACTTGCAGATGAGTGGCTTGAACTCAGCGAAAAACTCTCAAAGCTCGAAGAAGTTTTAGCTCCAAAACAAGAAGAGCTGGCAGCTCCAGCTGAACCGCTTGCAAGCAAAACCCCAAGCGACCCAACCACCCCAACTGACAATTAATGTTTTTAATGGAATAGACCCTCACGCCGTGCTTACGCACGACTCAGGGCGACATGTTTATTATATTGATTAATATAACAAATTTTTAAACTATGACTCTTTTTTTAACGATTTACAATATGTGTCATTCTGAGGAAGCCGTAAGGCTGACGTGAGAATCTAATTCTTATAAATACTTGGTATATAAAAAATGAGCTTTACATTTTGTAAGGCTCATTTTTTGTTAAATATTAAATCTTTTGTTTATCTCATCATAAGTCAATTCATTTATTGTCTTAAAAAATTGTGATGGACTCATATCAATTGTCTTTAAAACTTTAAAAATTGTCCCAAGTTTAACATTTGAAATATCATCCATTATCATCAAGTAATCTTCTTTTGAAATTTCACAAATTTTACAAAACTCTTCAACTGAAATTTTTTGTTCAACCAAAAACAATTTGATTGCTTCCAAACCAAAATCCATACTTACCTCACCTGCATTTTATCATAACCAATTGGTTAAAGTAAAATAATTTATAACCATTTGGTATAAAATAATAGCATGAATAATGTAAAGATAATATTTGCTGAAAGACTAAAGGAACTACGCGAAGAACACAATCTTTCGATTGCCGAACTCGCAAAACAACTGTCTGTTAGCCCAATCGCAATCAGCCGATGGGAAAACCAAAAACGAACACCAAATATTGAAACTTTGTTTTTGATAGCAAAGTTTTTTGGAGTTTCAGCAGATTATTTGATTGGACTTGAAAACTAACACAGGGTGGGATTATCCCCACCCTTTTTGTTTAAAAAAATTGCTCTAAGAACAAAATCAAAATTATTAGACTTTGTTCAAGTGCAACAAATTTTGATTTGACTTTATTTTTTTGAATATCATACAATTGATATTAGAGAAAAATTGGAGGGGTTACAAATGAAACAAAATGAAACAGGTGCTTTTATTTTAAGCGAAACAAAAAGTGGCGAGCGAATCGTATCTTGTGGTGGTAGAATTTCAACAAGACCGGGCAGTGCAGTTGAACTTTACAAAAAGGCAACCGACAAAACAAAAAACTTAAATCTTATTTCAAAGGTCGTTGCATCTGGCCACAAAACAATTCTTGAACATCATTATTTCAACTTGGCTTTCAACAATGTCAGCATATTTGTTGAACAATTCTTGATTGAATTTAGACTCGCATCATTCACAATCAAATCTGGAAGATATGTAAATTTTTCAAACGCAGGATTCAATCTTCCTGACGAATTTACAGATTCGCAAAAATCGATGCTCAAAAAACATTACAAAAACATGTTTAAACTTTATGACAAATTTGTTCAAGCAGGAGTCCCTGTTGAAGATGCACGTTTTGTTTTGCCTTATGGCTTGAAAACAAACATCTACATGAGTTTGAACGCAAGAGAACTTGTTCATGTTGTTTGCACAATGATTTATGGAAGGGGTTCAAACTATTCTGAAATCAAAGCTCTCGGTTTGCAACTTAAATCACAACTCGACAAAATTTATCCAAATCTTGTTGAAGACAACGCAAAGTATTATTCAGCAGACGCAGAAAGTTTGATCGACCTTACCCCAACCCCTTGCAAGAATATTGAATATGTGACCCACTCTGCAAAACTTGTAAGTTATGCAGAAAATGCTGGCGAAGCAATTGAAGAATATGCAAAAGTTTGTGGCTATGATCATTTTGATTTTAAAGCAGCACTCAAAGATGACAAACTTTCAAAACTTCTTGAGCACTTCAACTACACCTTTAAAGTTGAAAACTTCGCACTTATCATTTTGAAGCATTACACCAGACATCGTATGCAATCACTTTCAACCCAACCAATTGCAAAAATGGCAACAATAAATAAATTTGTTGTTCCTGAAACAATTCTATCAAACGCCGAACTCAAAGCTGACTTTGAAAAGGCAATAAAGGAAAACCGCAGAGTTTACAACAAACTTGTTGAAGAAAAAGTTAATCCATATCTTTTGATTTTTGCAACCCCACATGCAACAGCAATTGATTTTATTTCTACCGTAAATGCAAGAGAACTTTTGCATTTGTGCAACTTAAGAACCTGCAACAGAGCACAATGGGAAATCCGTGAACTTATAACCGATATGCTTAAACAACTAAAAACTGTTGACAAAAAAATGTTCATGAATTACGGCCCAAGTTGTTACACTTATGGCGTTTGCCCTGAAGGCAGACTTTGCTGTGGAAAACAAGTCGAAATGAAAAAAATCTTTGATAACATGGAGAACTAATATGGAAAATGTGGTTTTGAACGGAAAAGAAACATCAAAAGAAATTATTGAAAACTTAAAAGCTCACTTTGAATCTCACCCAACAACAAAAAAACTTGCAATCATTTCAGTTGGTGATGATTATGGCAGTGAAGTTTATTGCAATATGAAAAAGAAAAAAGCAGAATATATTGGAATCGGCTGTGAAGTTTTTCACTTTGAAGAATCTGCAACTCAAGAAGAAATTGAAGCAAAAGTCAAAGAACTTGGTGCTGACGACAATGTCGCAGGAATTATGATTCAACATCCACTTCCAAAAAATATTGATGAACAAAGATGTTTCAACCTTATCCCTTATCAAAAAGATGTTGACGGACTTTCAGCTGAAAGCTTTGGACTTATGGCTCAAGGCAAACAAGTTTTTGTTCCAGCAACCGCTCTTGGAATTATGAAACTTCTTGAAAAATATAATATATCTTTACCAGGAAAATCTGTTTTGATGATTGGGAAAAGCCAAATTGTTGGGCTTCCACTTGCCGTTATGCTTATGAAAGCAGGTGCAACAGTAACCGTTGCCCATTCAAGAACTCTCAATCTTGAAGACATGGTTAAAGACTACAAGATTGTTATTGTTGCAATTGGCAAAAAGGAATATGTTAAAGCGGATTGGTTCACTGAAGGTCAAATTATTGTTGACGCTGGCTACAACGAAGGCAATGTCGGTGACGTTGACCACTTGGCATATGAAAAAGCATCTTACTACACCCCAGTCCCAGGCGGTGTCGGTCCAATGACAATTGCTTCACTTATGAGCCAAACAGCAGAAGCAATTAACTCAATGGAAAACAAATAAAAAACGCAAAATTAACAAAAAAATAATTAAAAATCAATAGAAAAGCAGCAAAAAATATCAATTTGCTGTTTTTTCTTTGCAAAATTTCAAGTTTTTACAATCAAGCAAAACCACAATACCCCTGAAGTTCATTTCACCACATCTTTTGTCAGAAAATAACCCACAAAAATTTTTACACAATAAATTTTGTTTATACCTATTGACTTTATCATTATTTGAATTTATAATATGGATGTTTTACAAAAGGGGGAAAATCATGCAGTTTTCAAATATTAACTATAACCTTTACAAAAGTTTCCTTGTTGTTTATGAAACAGGAAACATTTCAAGAGCGGCAGATTTGCTTTATATTTCACAGCCTGCAGTTAGCCATAATATTAAAGAACTTGAAAAACAACTTGGCATTCAACTTTTCTACAAAAAAGCAAATGGTATGAACGCAACAAACGAAGCGGAAATTTTATATAAATATATTTCAAGTGCATTCAACTCAATTTGGAAAGGCGAACTCACAATCTCTGACATGGCTGGGCTCAAGACTGGCGTTGTAAAAATCGGCGCACCATCATATATTTCAGTTATCTTTCTTGCAGACATTGTAACCGAGTTCAGACAAAACTATCCAAACATCAAAATTGAAATCGTAAGCAAACCACTACCAGAACTTGTGGGTATGCTACAAACTCAAAATCTTGATATTGTTCTTGACAGTTGCCCTATTGCAACTGAAAAAACAAAAACTGAAGTTAAATACTTGAAGAGTTTTTCACACTGTTTTGTTACAACCGACAAGTTTTATACCGACAAACCACTCAGCGTTCAAGCACTCAACAATCTTCCACTTATTGTTTCATCAATCAGTTCTGAAGAAGTCAAGGTTTTGAAAAAATCTATTAATGACTTAAAAATCAACCCTGTTATTGAAGCTTGGACAACTGACGCAATGATAAAATTTGTAAAATCAGGAAATGGTGTTGGCTACATTCAAGAAGATTATGTTGCACCGGATCTCAAAAATGGTTCACTCAAAAAACTTGAAACAACTTTTGCAACACCAAAACTTGATATCTATTGCGGCTACATTACAGACA